>JALHPX010000059.1 GCA_022842225.1 bacterium | reverse complement strand
GAGGGTCCGCGCCGTCCTTACAGGACTGGGCAAAGTGCGCGGCCGCGTCGACGATCTCCTGGCGCCCGCCGTAAGACAGGCAAAGATTAAGCGTGACGTTTGGTTTTTCAAAATCCGTCATCGCTTGGACTCGTCGCAATTCAGCACGTACATACGATGGCAGCCGCTCGAGTGTTCCCTGCGAGACCAACTTGATGCCGTTGTTTACGAGTTTTTTGTCCAATGTCCCTAAGTGCTGAACCAGTAGCTTCATCAGGAGATTCACTTCCTGAGCGGGGCGTAACCAATTTTCCGTCGAGAAAACGTATAGCGTGAGGTAGGGGATGCCGAGTTTACCCGTATGGGTAACGATTTCGTCGACGCGCAAAGCGCCTTCACGGTGTCCGCGGATACGGCCAAAGCTACGTTGCTGCGCCCACCGGCCATTGCCATCCATGATGATGGCAACATGCCTGATGTCGGGAAACTTCCGCGTAACGGGTGGTAACTTGGGCATTGCAAACGCCTAGAGCGTCATGAGCTCTTTGGATTTGCTCTCGACCAGCTCGTCGATTTGCGCCGTGAACTTATCGGTGACCTTTTGCACTTCGTCTTGGAAGCGGCGCTGATCGTCTTCGGACATTTCCTTGGCTTTTTTGGCAGCGTCCATCGTGTCACGGCGGTGATTGCGCAAATTCACCTTGGCGTCTTCGCCATACTTTTTAATTTGCTTCACGAACTCTTTGCGGCGCTCTTCCGTCATTTGCGGCAGGTTGATGCGGATCAATTTACCGTCGTTAATCGGGGTCAGGCCTAAGTTTGCACCCAAGATCGCGCGCTCAATTTCTGAAATGACCGTCGCATCCCAAGGAGTGATGGTGATGGTCTTAGCGTCGGGAGTAGTAAGCGAGGCGACTTCTTTTAAAGCCATCATGCTGCCGTAGGCCTCGACTTGCACGGAATCCACCATGCTCGCATTCGCCCGACCGACTCTGAGTTTGGAAAATTCCGTCTTTAGGTGCGCTACGGCTTTTTCCATGTTCGACTTCATCGAATTGATATCACTCATTTAGTCCTCCTCACGAAAGTACCGATGTCTTCGCCCTCGATCACTCTTCGTAAATTGCCTGCCTTAGTCAAATTGAAGACCAGGATAGGCAAATCGTTGTCCATGCAAAGCGAAATTGCAGTCGCATCCATGACCTTTAAGTTGTCTTTAAGCACGTCGATATAATCGAGTTGCTTGTACATTTTTGCGCTGGGGTTCTTCTTCGGATCATCCGAATAAACTCCCTCGACCTTGGTTGCCTTCATGATGACTTCTGCGCCGACTTCCATGGCGCGAAGGCTGGCTGCCGTATCAGTGGTGAAATAGGGATTTCCCGTGCCAGCGGCAAAAATCACGACGCGCTTTTTCTCCAAGTGGCGAACAGCACGGCGACGAATGTAAGGCTCACACAGCTGGTGCATTTCGATTGCGGAAAGAACGCGGGTATAAACCCCGCGTTTTTCCAAAGTATCTTGCAGCGCCAGGCAGTTCATCACGGTAGCTAACATTCCCATGTAATCGCTAGTGGCCCGGTCCATACCTTGTGCCGTGCCTGCGATGCCGCGGAAAATATTGCCGCCACCGATGACAATCGCGATCTCAACGCCCATCTCGTGAACGACCTTAATTTCGTCCGCGATCCGTTCGATGATATCGGTATCGATTCCGAATGCCTTTTCACCGGCCAGAGCTTCCCCACTAAGCTTCAGTAAAACTCGCTTATAACGGACTAACTCTGCCGACATTCGTCTACCTCAATATCTATTAGTGTGCGGTGCTGTTCTGCTGCGTGCTCTCCAGAGCTTCACCTAACTGGAAACGAGAGAAACGACGGATTTGGATGTTCTCACCCAATTTCGCGATTTGCTCTTTCACCAGTTCTTCGATCGTCTTGTCCGTGTCTTTGACGAACTTTTGTTGAAGCAGGCAGCTCTCTTCGAAGTACTTGTTCAAGCGGCCTTCCACGATCTTCTCGAGGATGGGACCGGTCTTGCCACTCTTCTCAGCATCTACTTTTAAACGTGCGCGCTCTGCATCCAAAGCAGCCGCAGGAACCACTTCCTTCGAGAGGAAAGTTGGGTTCGCAGCCGCAATGTGCATGCAAACGTCGTTAACGAAATTCTTGAAATCGTCGGTACGAGCGACGAAATCGGTTTCGCAATTAATCTCTGCCATTACGCCGAGCTTACCCGTGCCGTGGAGGTAAGAATGGATCAAACCATCCTTGGCATCGCGACCGGCTTTCTTAGAAGCCGATGCAATTCCCTTTTCCCGAAGGAAGGTAATTGCTTTCTCGATGTTTCCACCGGTTTGCTCCAGGGCTTTTTTGCAGTCCATGAAGCCGGCGCCCGTGCGCTCGCGCAGTTCTTTCACCAATTGAGGATCACTCACGATTGAAACTCCTTATTTCTTTTCTTTTTTGCCAGGCTTTGCCTTCGCTGCTGGCTTGTCCGTTGCGGGCTTATCTTCTACTGCCGCTTCGGTTGTGCCTTCCGCTACTGCTTCGCCTTCTGCTACTGGAGCGGCCGTCACTGGCTCGTCTTCTTCCAGCAACTGAGCTTCAGCGCGGTAATCGATTTCTGTTGGGATGTTACGCAGCTGTTTGCGAACGACTTTCTCTACAACCGGGCCCTTTGGCTGTTGCGGTTGTTCGGAGCGAGCCTGCTGAGGAGCAGCGTTTTGTCCACCGTGCACGCGGGCTTTTTGTTCGAAAACAGCAGCACCTTCCATGCAAGAATCGGCAATTAAATTGACGAACAAAGTGACCGACTTGATCGCATCGTCGTTACCAGGAATGACGAAATCAACCGAATCAGGATCGCAGTTTGTATCGACGACGGCGACGACTGGGATTCCCAGACGATTCGCTTCGCGAACTGCAATCCGCTCGGTTTCCGGATCGATCACAAACAAAGCTGCTGGCAGCGAACGCATTTCGCGGATACCACCTAAGCTAAGATCGAGTTTCTTGTACTTGCGCTCTAAGCCGATGACTTCTTTCTTTGGCAAGGCATCGAAAGTTCCATCAGCGCGCATTTGATCCAATTCATCTAAACGGTCGCAGCCTTTGCGAATCGTCATGAAATTGGTCAGCGTGCCGCCGAGCCAACGTTCTGTGACGTATGGCATTCCAGCGCGAGCTGCCGCTTCTTTAGCAATATGCTTGGATTGCTTCTTCGTAGCGACGAACAAAATTTTTCCACCATCGCCGACTGTGTCCTTTACGAACTTCACTGCTTCAGTCGTGTAGCGAACGGTTTTTTCGAGATCGATAATGTAGATCCCGTTCCGAGGTCCGAAGATGAACGCTTTCATCTTGGGGTTCCAACGGTGCGTTTGGTGACCAAAATGGACACCCGCTTCCATCATGTTTTTCATTGATACTTCAGGCATTTAACCCTCCGGTTGATCCTCCGCCCCTTAGTGCTACGGGATACCTTCCCGAAGACCAGAGTATGTAGTGGGGCGTGTGTTTTCTTGGTGCAAGTGGGTATCATGGCTGAGACGGCCCGGCAAGCACGCCCTGATTTAGGCCCGAGCCCGCCATGAGGCCGGATGACAACGCTTGGGGCAAGGGCTACTTTCTAAGCGTTTCTAATACTTAGCATGGAAGAGACTCCGAACACCGCACCCGCGAAAGGCGTGACTCCCGACTTTATGGAAGTCACCAAAGAATGGCCCACCAAGCCAGGCGTGTACCTTATGAAGGACGCCAACGCGAAGATCATTTACGTCGGCAAAGCCAAGAGCCTCAAAAACCGCATTCGGTCGTACTTTCAAAAAAGCGATTTGCTGACGCCTAAAACGCGCGTGTTAGTAAAAAAAATCCAGACGGTGGAATTTCAAGTCACCGCGACAGAGCTCGAAGCACTGTTGCTTGAGTGCAATCTCATTAAGAAGCACCGGCCGCGGTACAACATCCGACTCAAAGACGATAAGAATTTTCCTTACGTCGTCCTGGATTTTACTCACGAGTATCCTGTGTTTCGTGTCACGCGACGGGTGGTGATTGATCCGAAGCTTCGATACTTTGGTCCATACTCCGGCGGCATCCGCGACATCAGTCGGTTTCTTCTCAAAGCGTTTCAGATCCGAGATTGCTCGGAATCGAAATTTAAGAACCGCAAGCGCCCATGTCTAAATTATGAAATTGGCATTTGTACGGCTCCGTGCGTGGAGCTCGTTTCTCACGAAGATTATGCCAGGCAGATTCAGGACGCGATTTTATTTTTAGAGGGTCGAACTTCGCAGTTAGTCAGCCGGCTGGAAAAAGAGATGGTCGAGGCTTCCGAAAAAACAGCCTACGAACTAGCCAAAAACATTCGCGATAAAATTCATGCAATCAGCCGGCTCTCCGAACGGCAAGATGCTATCTTGCTCGATCACCAGCAGGATATCGACGTCATCGGCTTCTACGAGACGGAATCCGAAGTGCAGTGGGCAGTTCTGTTTCTACGCGGCGGGCATTTGATTGGACGACGGATGGAGAAGACGCCGATTCCAATCGGACCCGAAGACAAGGTGGAGCAGTTCCTTACCCAGTTCTACGATATTTCTCTCATCCCCGAAGAAATCTGGGTTGCTGAGGAATTTGAAAACCGCGCGGAGCTACAGGAATTGCTATCGCTTAAAGCGGGTCGCAAGGTTTCGCTCAGGGTACGACGACAAGAAGCTGCAATGCGCCTGCTTGGAATGGCGAAGGAAAATGCCCGGCTGATTTACTACGACAATTTGGAGAAGGCGCCCAAAAGCGCCTCACTCGAATTGCAGAATGTTTTGGGTTTAGCGGAACCACCGCAAACTATCGAGGGTATCGACGTTTCGAACTTCCAAGGGACCTCACCCGCAGTTGCGTTAGTGCACTTTGCCGACGAGGCGCCGCTGAAAAGTCGCTACCGCGTTTACCATCCGCGGACTGTGGAAGGGCAAGACGATTTTGCGATGATCCATGAAATCGTCACCCGCCGCTTTAGCAAGCCTGAGCCGCCGTTCCCCGACCTGCTGCTTATCGACGGTGGCAAAGGGCAACTCGCTGCTGCCGTGCGCGCACTTGAGGAAGTAGGAGTTTCGATTCCCGTTTGCTCACTTGCCAAGGAACGCACCAAGAGCGCGTTTACGCGTAAGGAACTAAAGAAAGTCGAAGACCGGATTTTTATTCCCAACCGTAAAAATCCCATTTTGCTCAAGGCTAATGATCCAGCTTTGAATCTTTTGCAGCGCGTGCGCGACGAGGCACACCGCTTTAGTGTGAAGAATCATCAAATCCGTCGGACGAAGCATTCGCTAACGTCATCCTGGGATACGATGGAAGGCGTTGGCGGAAAATCAAAGCAATTGCTGATTCAAAAATTCAGCCAGTGGGAAAAGTTAGTGGCGGCGTCGCTGGAAGAAATTCTGGGTTCTGGAGTGCAACCGCAAGTGGCGCGCAAAGTTTACGACCAATTGCACCCGCCTGCTGCACCCACCGAAACCGTCGAAGTGACGGAACACGACGAGAAAGACGAAGAAGAGGCCAGTCCTTCCGACGAGTTCTTCAAAAAAGAAGATTAGCCTTTAAAGTGAACGGGCAACTTGCTCCAGCAATCCAGGTAATTCTTTTGCCGATGCTTGGCGCCCATGGCGTAAGCAGTCGGCGCGAAGACCAAACTACTTTCAAACATGATCGAGAGTGTGTCGCCCAGGTACTTCGGCGCTAGCTGGCTTTCGCTTGCAGCGGTAAAAGCCTGCTCGTCTGGCCCGTGGCCTGACATGCAGTTGTGCAAACTAGCCGCTCCAGGGGCGAACCCCTCTGGCTTAGCGTCATAGACGCCGCGCACACAGCCCATGAACTCACTCATGATGTTGCGGTGGTAGTAGGGTGGGCGAAAAGTGTTCTCTCCGACCATCCAGCGTGGTGGGAAAATCACAAACTCCACGTTTGCGGTTCCTGGGATTTCGCAAGGCGATGTGAGAACTGTGAATATCGACGGATCGGGATGATCAAAGCTTACGGTGCCAATCGTATTGAAGCGCGCCAGATCATATTTGTACGGCGCGTAATTGCCATGCCAAGCCACGACATTGAGCGGACTGTACTCGCTCTCGGTCTTCCAAAAGTGCCCCTGGAACTTAGCGATGATTTCGGTCTTATTTTTTTTGTTCTCAAACCAAGCCACAGGGGAGAGAAAATCGCGCGGGTTGGCCAATCCATTAGCACCGATCGGACCCAGTCCGGGCAATCGCATCGGCTGGCCGTAATTTTCGCAGATATAGCCGCGAGCTTCTCTAGCTCCCTCAAATTCGAGGCGAAACTTAACGCCCCGAGGAATGACGACGATTTCTCCGGGAGCCGCTGTCAAAATTCCCATCTCGGTGAAAAAATTCAAAGTGCCTTGCTGAGGGACGTAGAGCATCTCACCGTCGGCATTGTAAAAAACAGAATTGGGTCGGGCTTTTTTGAAAGCAAATAAGTGAACCGCGCAGCCCTTGCGCTCGCAGGGATTGCCATTGCCCGCATAAGTAACAACCCCCGTGAGATAGTCCGACGATTCCGCACTGTCGGGCAGAGGATCCCAACGCAATTGCTCAGGAGTCGGCGGCAGCTCATTAAAAGGGCCACTCTGCCAGCCTGCTAATTTGAAGGATTGAAAAGGAGCGTGTGCTACCGACGGTAAAATCCGATAGAGCCAGCTACGAAGATTCTCGGGGCGTGGTGCGGTAAAACTCGAACCGGTGAGCTGTTCGGCGTAGAGGCCGTGAGCTACTTTTTGCGGGGAATTCCTCCCAACCGGCAACGTCCCCGTTACCGCCTCGGTAGCAAACTGATTTCCATAACCGCTTAGGTATTCGACTTTCTTATCCACCCGGTCCCCCTCGTTGCCTATGGATGGAATCATACATCCGCTTTGGTTACAAATTGTCCGTCCGCAGCAATAGAAAAAGGCCCGGGTCGACTACCCCCGGGCCTCTCCCTTTTATCAGCACTTAAGGTTTTTATGGCTTGATGCGGATCTGCACTAGCTCACGAGTGCCGCCCGATTCGGGAGCGACAAAAAGACTTTTACCGTCATTAGTCAGATAAAAATCCTGCAAGCGGGTGTTGCTGTAATTATTCGAAGTCGAACTCAGATCGTTTTTCTTTCCCGTCTGTAAGTGAATCAGGTCAGCCGAGTTATCCGAGCGGACAACTGCTACCACTGGCATTCGGGGGTTCGCAATCACCGGCTCGTCGCCTCCTAAATCGAAATAATTGCAGATCCCTTTGCCCTGATCGTAGAGCAAGTTCTTCGTCGGGTGATCGGTTGCCACTGCGATGGTGCTCGATCCAGTGAACCAGTGCACCCATTTGATATTGCCCGAGATTGGCTTGGTGTACGCCGCGAGCGTATTCATCAGGCAGGTGCGGGTATCAAAGCGATAGAGCGTCAGTGTCGTGCCTCCGACTACCGACGAGGTCTTGTAGAAGTAGACATAAGGAAAGTGGTGGCCACCGGCCAGCTCGTAGCCATGGCCTTTAGCAGGAATAAAACCACACACACGATTTGAGTAAGCGTCGCCTGCCTTATACTTTTGTACATGCCATGAAGGCGTTCCAAATTTATCGTCTTCTTCCCGAACGGAATAAAGCAAATCACTTTCCCAATAAAGCGGTGTGACCGGGATAGTCGTGGATAGAGTCATCGCCTCCCAGGCCTTGGAAGAAGCGATATTCCAAATGTAGGCGTCTCCTTCGGTAACCAGGTAGTTGCCTTTTTTATGCATCACTCTGGAAAGAACGTAAGGCGCGTCGGCAACTTTGGTGCTCTTGGTGGAGCCGATGGTCGTCTGGTAGAGTTCCTTACCGTCGGTGCGGTAAAAGAGCTCGTTCGTTGCATCGGAGACGGAATACTCAAGAATAGATCCCATCGTCGACATCTGCTGGTATTTTGGCGTTACATTTTCATGAATAATAGGAGTAGGGCCGTCGCCTCCGCACTCTTTGATAACCGCGCTTAGGGCGGGTGAGCAGAGTGATAAAGCGGTGATGAGGGAGAGCTTAAGGTAATGCATCATAGTTGTTCCTCGTTCTCTGATTCAGAAAGATTTTTAATCTCTGGACGCCAAAAGTAGCTGCCGCTGGATGTTTGAATGGCCTCAGCCGGAAGGCCGGTTTTCTCCAGCTGCTTGCGCAGTGAATGTACTTGATAATACACCAATGCGTCGTCGGATTCTCCCGCATATCGACGAGAGTAGACCGCCTCAATAATCTGTTCTTTGACCACTTTTTTGCGGCGAACAAAAAGCAGAAGCAATTTGCCGTATGAGGAATCTGTCTTCACTTTGACGGATTTGGAGCGGTACTTGAAAGAAATCTGCCCACGATTTTGTTCCAGTACACAATTGCCTAAGCGAGAGGCGTTCTCTAACTTTTGAGCAAAAAAATCGAGCTGCCGCGCAACGCATTTGAGTCGCTGACTCGAAGTTTTTTGACGCAAATCATTGAGCAGGCCCCCCGCTTCTTTCCAACGCTCTTGCTGAATCCAGAGGATTCCAAGGACTACCTTTGCCGAAAAGAGCGAGTACCAGTCCACTTCCCAGGACAAAGAGGCCTGCAGATCCAAAAGAATTTTTTCTGCGGGAGCTAACTCTCCGCGATCGCGCAAAAGCTTGGCTTTCCAAATCGCCAACATGCGCTGCAAGTGAACATCTGCAGGAGGAGCGATTGATTCGATAATCGATTCGGATGCGGCAATGTCGCCTTTTTCATTGTCGTAATAAGCAGCAAGAAGAAACTTGGCCTTGATGGCAACATCCGGGCATGCGCAATTCGCAAGGCAGCTATCTAGCAGCGACTTAGCCAGCTCGGGGCGGCGAGGCTCTCCCGACAAGTAGAGGACAACTAACGCATACGCGACATGAGGATCGGGCTGCTTCTTATAGATTCCCTCGACGATTGTTCGATAAAATGCCATCTCCCGCTCTTTGCCCATTTCAGCCAGCAGTCGCACATAGATTCCCATGTACTGTGCATGCGCCGGGTCGAACTCGAAGGGGAGCCTGTCGAAGAATCGTCGGAAAAGCGCGTACGCCTCAGGCATTCTCCAGGCGTAGAAGTGGGCCTTCGCCAACTCCAGTTGTTGAGCGTGTTTATCCATTTGAGGTGAGGGGGCAAGCAATAGACTATACAAGTCTAACACAACCTTAACTGGCCGAAATGGCACTCCACGCAAGGGAAACGGGGCATTCGGCAATCCGGTGCTGCATCTCGTAAAGAGATCTCTTAGAATGTATCTATCGCATCAATATGAAAACAGTCGCGCATCGAGGTTGTTGGAGTGATCCGTCCAATGAAAACAGCCTTGCATCGTTGCGCGCTGCTTTTGTCGAAGGATTCGATATCGAAACCGACCTGCGATTACACCACGGGCGGATTGTTCTCTCCCATGATCCCGTGACCGACGACGCATCTCCACCGTCTCTGCAGGATTTGCTGCGCCTTGCCGACGAATTCCCGGCGAGTTCACTTTTTTTGAATGTGAAAGAAGACGGGTTGCTCCCCGCACTGCTGGAAAACAAGAACTGGGAAAATAAACGGGTAGTCTTTTTCGACATGAGCGTGCCGGAACTTGTAAAATACTCTCGTAGACTGGATCGTCGATATCTTGCCACTCGCTGGAGTGATGTAGAGCACGAACCGGTTCTGGTGGAACGCTGCGATTGGCTTTGGGTGGATTGTTTTGATTCACAGATTGATTTTACATCTGAGAAGAATCGCAATCTGATAGTCGAGAAAAGCTCGGTTTTTGTTTCGCCCCAACTTCACGGGCGAACGGCCGACACCTTCTTGCAGCAAATCGAAAAGCTTGAACAGGAGCTTGGCAGAGAGTTTCTAGTCTGTCGCGACGTACCCCTTTAACCAAAGGAGCCCCCTTTGATCCGCGCTATTGTTTTTGATCTGGATGGTGTTTTGGTCGATGCCGCTCCTTGGCACTACGAATCTTTCGTAAAAGCGCTGCGGGTCTTTGGTTATGATCTCTCCCCAGAGGAGCACGACAAGCGTTTCAATGGCCTGCCTACCTCCGAGAAACTTCGCCTGCTGTCGTCGCAAACCGCCTTTCCCAAAAAACTCCATCGGCTAGTGAATAGCCTGAAGCAGAAGTTTACCGACGAGATTTTCAACGAGAAATGCCGGCCATCACCTCATATTCGCGAATTGCTCGAGAGTTTGAAGGCTCGTGGCTACAAGCTCGCAGTCGCCTCCAACAGTCGCCGCGCCACCGTCGATATGGTTCTGGAGAAGATGGAGATTACATCTCTGTTCGACGTTATCTTGTCGCACGAACAAGTCCTGCGCCCAAAGCCGGCTCCCGACATTTACCTCACTGCGTTTGCCGAACTTGCCGTCGAATCCACGCACACGCTCATTGTGGAGGATGCGCCCGCGGGAATTCAGGCAGCACGGGCATCGGGTGCAACCGTCCTCCAAGTCTCCAGCCCCGATCAAGTCACCATTAAGAATCTAGACACGTTTTTATCGTCGATAGAATCACGCGAAGAAGCTGCGAAGCCCCTCCCACACCACGGCCTTCAAATTCTTATCCCAATGGCGGGAGAGGGCAGTCGTTTTCTGCAAGCGGGATATACCGATTCCAAGCCCTTTATTCCCGTTAAAGGAAAACCCATGATCGAATGGGTGGTGAACAACCTCCGTCCTTCGACGGGTGAGTACCGATTTATCTTTCTTTGCCAGCAAAAACATCTGGGCACCGATGGACGAAACCCGGTGCTCGATCACGTAGCGCCCGCAAGCGCTCAAGTGCCCGTTCCAGGACTCACTCAAGGCGCAGCGTGCACGGCCCTCTTAGCGGCCGACGAACTCGACGACAATCTTCCCCTGCTGCTTGCTAATTCCGATCAGTACGTGACCGCCGATCTCGACGCCTTTCTCCACTTCTGTCGCGACACGGAATGTGACGGCGCGATTCTGACGTTTCCTGCCAACGATACTAAATGGAGTTACGCCGAAACGGATGCATCAGGCCGGGTAGTCCGCGTTGCGGAGAAACAGAAAATCAGCCCTCATGCGACCGTTGGAATTTACTATTTCAAGCGCGCCGGGGATTTCTTAAAGGCAGCAAAGCAGATGATTGCATTGGATGTGCGGACCAACGGCGAATTCTACGCCTGCCCAGTCTACAATCAGCTCATTGCCGAGGGTAAAAACGTCCGGATTTTCTCC
>JALHPX010000058.1 GCA_022842225.1 bacterium | reverse complement strand
CGTTGATTCACAGCATGGGAGCGCAAGCCGTTGTTTCTGAGCTGGTTTCCGCCGAAGGCCTGGTTCGGATGAATCAGAAAACCTTCGATTTAATCCGCTACAGCCAGGAAGAACGCCCGGTAGGCATTCAGATTTTTGGGCATGAAGAGAAAACTCTCGTCGAAGCCTGCAAAATCGTGCAGGACCACGGCGCCGATTTCGTTGACCTGAATTTAGGTTGCCCCGTGAAGAAGGTTGTTTGTGATGGGGCCGGAGCCGCTTGGTTAAAGGAGCCTGTAAAGCTGGGCAAGGTTCTTACTGCGATGAAGCAGGCCATCCGGGTTCCCCTGACCATCAAGATCCGCACCGGCTGGGACGAGGAATCTCGTAATCCTCTGGAAATTGTTAAAGTCGCAGCCGATGCCGGAGTAAGCTGGGTCGCTATTCACGGCCGCACGCGTGCGCAGGGCTATTCGGGGCTCGCAGACTGGGAGTTAATTCGTGAGGTCGCGATTCACAGCCCTCTGCCCATCATTGGTAACGGCGATATTCTCACCAGTACTCAGGCCAAGCGCCGTATTGAGCAGGGCTACGCCAACGCGGTGATGATTGGCCGCGGGGCTTTGAAAAATCCTTGGATCTTTAAAGAGATTCTATCGCCTGAAAAAGTGAACTACGATTTTGTGCAATTGGTGGAAGACCATATTGAGCTCGCACTCACTCATAAAGAACGCCGCCGCGCTTTTCTCTCGTTAAAGAAGTTCCTGGCTTGGTACGCGACGGGCTACCGCAATGCCTCGCATTTCAGAGCCGCACTTTTCAAAACCGAAGACCTAGATGAGCTGCGTGTGATCGCGCGCGATTTCTTTGTAGAAACGAAGTTCAAACCCATCGACGACGGCGAGCCCTTCCTCATGGGCGGCCACGGCTAAAAAGGTGTCAGTCTCCCTGGGGGCCCCAAAAGTAGCGGTCACATTGCGCGCGAGTTTTTCTTAGTGAGAGGCAGCCAAAATCGCTTTGCAGAACGCGGGTAAATCATCGGGAGTGCGCGACGTAATCAGATTGCCGTCGACAATCACTTCTTCGTCTTGCCAGTTGGCACCCGCATTTACCATATCGTCTTTAATTGCCGAGAAACTGGTGCACTTGCGGCCTTTGAGAATGCCCGCAGATACGAGCACCCAGCCCGCGTGGCAGATAGCGGCGACGATTTTCTTTTTACTGTTCATTTGCGCGACGAGTTCGAGTGCTGCTTTGTTGCGGCGGATGTAGTCGGGCGCCCATCCACCGGGGACGATGACGGCATCGAAATCGTCGGGTTTTACTTCCTCGACGGTACAATCGACTGTGATTGGGTAGCCGTTCTTGCCTTTATACTTTTCTTGCGAATCGGTTCCGACTGGAACGACCTTCCATCCCGCTTCGCGCAGGCGCAGGATGGGGTACCAAACTTCGAGGTCTTGATAATCTTGGGCAATCAGAACAACGGCTTTTTTCATGCCCGTAAGTCTGTGCCTGGGAATTTAACTTGGCAAGGTGCCGGTTAGTCTTGAGAGGTTGCCTCGTCTAAGCCACCAAAGCTCGCAGTGCGCAGCAAAGCGTCTTGGGGATTAGGTGTGCCGCCCAGTTTACGCTGACGGTGCAACGCCAAGCGAGGCATCCGAGAGTTGGCGATAGGGCCCTTCACCAGGCGCCCTTTGGAGGCGGTAGCTCGGGAGCCTACTCCGGGCTGGTAGCCGCGGTTGAAAGAGGCGAGGTAGCGACCTTGCGAACCGTACATGAGTTCGTCGGTGTACATGTCAGGCGCGCCCTTTTTCAGTGCGAGCATTTTCTTGCCTACGCGCTGGTAGTACTTCAAGCGGTGCTTGTAGTTCGGCGAATTGTAATAAGACCAGAAGGGGAGCGAGCCTTTGTCCACCCGGCGCTCGAGGTCTTTCAAAATCCAAGCAGCGATTTGGAAGCTCACAACGGGCTTCTTCAAATCCTTGATCGTCAGCGGACCGAATTCCTTCTTCAATTCAGGGTGCGACAACCAGCTCTTTAAAATTTGGCAGATACCGATTTCGCCTGCGGGGCCTTCTGGCAAGTCAGCGCGGAAGCCGCTCTCTTGCTGGGCAATGGAAATCAATAAAGCAGGATGGATATCAAAACGTTTTGAAGCCTTGTGAACGGCAATTCCGTAGGTGACGTATTTGCCACTCGCAATAAAAGGCTGAACGGCGGCAATGCCGCGCGCGATTTTGAGCACTTCGCGCATGTCTTGCTGGGTAGCAGCATGGGCTCGCACCGGTACTTGAAGGATGGCGACTGCCATCACTAACAAGGCGGCGGAGATTTTTACTTTGCATCGCATTTGCTGCACTGCCTCAGGGTTTTTAAAAAGTGCCCACTTATACCTGTACAGCTCGTAAAATTGCAACCCTGGGGCCGAGCCCGCGGAATTAGTTAACTCATCAATATTGTTTAGGAAAACGGTAAAAATGCACTGTGTTTTTCGTCACCTTTTTGGACAGGGGGGTAGGGCCCTTGGGAAAGCCCAGTATTCTTACGGTGTTAAGCGGTCAGAAGGTGGATAGTTGGTAGTCAAAAAATTAAGTGACGGAGATCCTTTGGGATACTGACGGTGGGCCGGTCCGAAGTGTCACCAATCAGGACAGATCTCGGAAGTTGAGCTCAAGTCGAGCGTAGTTGCTTGCTCGGGGGGCGGCCGACGGGGGGCGGCGCCCATCCTTCGCGTGGCCTCGGCACTGCACCCTGCCGGGACGCCTGGGGTCCTTTATTTTCTACGGGTTGGCCTCGCGCTAACACCGCGGATGGGGGCGCTGTGGCTTCGACTCAGTTTTTCGCCCGCGGTATTCCCGGCCGGGAGCAGTGCCGAGGCCACGCGAAGGATGGACGGAGGTCCGTCGGCCGCCCCCTGAGGAGGGACTGCGAGCTAGGTGAGGCCCGTTCGGAGTTGGTCTGCGATTTTGGTGAGGGACTCGGTGAGGCTTCCCGTTAGTAGTCCGAAGGATCGGGTGAATTTTTCGCCGTTTAGGGTGGTGTCTTTTCCTCTTAGCTCCGGGGTGTTGTATGGCGCTCGGAGATCTTCTCCTGAGATGGCGGTGATGTTTTCTGTTGGGACGTTTATGGCGTGGGCTAGGTGGCGGGCGAAATCGTAGTACGTCGTTTTGCCAGGAGATGGACAGTTGTAGAGGCCTGATTTGTCGTCGGCGGCGTGCAAGAGGCGCTTTGAGGCTTCGATGACTTCGGTGAGGCTGTGGAAGTCTCGGGTTTCATCTTTGATGAAGGTCATTTCTTTTCTGGCGATGAGAGCTTTTACCAATTTGGAGAGAAGCGAGCGGTCGGGGATGCAGTCAAAGCCGTAGAGGGTTCCTAGTCTGAGGACGAAGGTGTTTTCAAATTCCAGCAGGAGATCCTCGGCGCGACGTTTGGCTTCGCCGTAGCTGCTCGACGGATCGGTGGGGTCGTCTTCGGTGTAGTTTCCCTTTTGGCCGGAATAGACTTTTGACGTCGAAAAATAAATCAGTCGGCCGCCGAGTGGGCGGAGGCAGAGGGCGATGTCGGCGGCGGCTTCGGCGTTGATCGTTAAGGCCGGTAGTGGGTGCTCGGAGCAGGTTTGTTCGTCGCGGACGGCGGCGCAGTAATAGACGATGTTCGGGCGGACTAACGTGATGACGTCGAAGAGAGCACTTTCCTTTAAGACATCGACTTTAAAGAGAGGCACGCCCGCGAGGTTGGGTTTGTGTTTGTCGTAAGTGCCGTAGACGCATTGATCTTCGCGCAGTGCTACGGCGAGGTTGGAGCCGACGAGTCCAGATGCACCAACGATGAGGATGCGATTCATGCATCCATGCTAACCGAGAACTTCGCTAAAACCCAAATACGCGCCGGGCATTTGCCGTGGTCTTCTCCGCGATTTGGCTCTCGGGTTGCTGGCGCACCAGCGCCAATACTTTTGCCGTGTGCGGCAAAAACGATGGCTCGTTTGGTTTGCCACGATTGGGGATGGGCGCCAGGAAGGGGCAGTCGGTCTCAAGCAAAATTCTATCGTCGGGAACAATCTTCGCGGCATCGCGAATGGCCTGTGCGTTCTTAAAAGTCAGAATGCCAGAGAATGAAATCATAAGGCCGTGATCGACTGCTTGCTTAGCTACTTCCGCGGTGCCCGTAAAGCAGTGCATGATGCCGCCGGCCTTGGGCATGCCGTCGCGTTTAATGATTTCAAAAAGATCTTCGTAAGCGTCGCGGCAGTGAATGACTAGCGGCAGATTCACGCGGCGAGCGAGTGCCAGTTGGTCGGTGAAGCAAACCTTCTGTGCGTCTTTGGCGGAGTTTTCGTAATAGTAATCGAGTCCTGTTTCGCCAATGGCTACGCATTTAGCAGGTGGTTTATTGCCGACGAAAAAACTTTCCAACGTGGCGCGCACGTCGTTCCAGCGTTCCGCGCCATGAGGATGGAGCCCCAGACTAAAAAACACATTGGGTTGATTCTGAGCCGCTTGCTGCGAGCTTTCCCAATCCTCAGGCTCGGTGCCGATAGTTACCAGGTAGCGCACGCCGGACAGTTCGGCGCGGTTTAGGATTTCTTCGCGGGTGCCGTGCTTTAACATCGGCAGGTGGCAATGTGTATCAACCCACATCTTCTTTGTCCCATTCCAATCGCGGGAAGATCGGAGCGCCTTTGCTGACGGTGACTTTTTTCAAACCGCTGCCCCATTTGAGATCCTTCATGGCGGATTGGGAGTCGAGCGATTGGCGCGAACCCAAGAAGTCGAGCGCCTTGACGCTACTGCCGGGAATAAACGGATGCGCAAGCACCGAGGCAATGCGGAGTGATTCGTGGCATTCCCACAGCACGCGGTGCAATTTGCTTTTGTCCGCGGGGTCTTGAGATTTCGCCAGTGCCCAAGGAGCCGAATCCTCAATGCACTTATTTACTGCGCCCACGATAGTCCACGCCGCCTCAATTGCCTTGTGGAACAAGAACTTTTTCATTGCCTGGTGGTAAGCGGGAATGGCCGTCGCGCAGACTTCCGCGAGGTTACTCGCCTTGCCGTCGATATCGACCACGTTTTCACCATCGCCCATGTACTTGGCAATCATGCTGGCGACGCGGCTGATGCAATTGCCGTAGTCATTGGCGAGATCTGCATTGATCCGCTGGTACATCGTCTCGCGTGTGTACTCGCCGTCCTGGCCAAAATTAAATTCTCTGAGAATGAAAAACCGAATCGCATCGACGCCGAGCTTTTTTGCCAGCTCGCGTGGATCGACGGCGTTACCCGAAGATTTGCTGATCTTCTGATTCGCCATCGTGATCCAACCGTGGGCGATAATTTGTTTTGGCAGTGGCAATCCCAAAGCCATCAAGAACGTGGGCCAGTACACGGCGTGAAAGCGGATGATGTCTTTGCCAATAACGTGGTGAGCCTCGGGCCAGAACTTCTCGAATTTCTCGGGAGTCTTATCTGGCTCGAGCGCGGAGATGTAATTGGTCAAGGCATCAAACCACACATATACAGTGTGCTTCTTGGAAGCTTGCTTGGACTCGGGCATGGGAATGCCCCAGGTGATCGTGGTGCGAGAGAGGCTGATGTCGCGCACGCCTTGCTTTAAAAAACCCAGGACTTCATTGCGACGAGTTTCGGGGACGATAAATTCGGGGTTCTTCTCGATGTATTCGCGTAAGCGTTCCGCATACGTCGACATCTTGAAAAAGTAGCTCTCCTCGCGAATGAGTTCGACTGGCTTGCCACTCTCAATGCTCTTGCCGTCTTTGACTTGGGTTTCGGTGAGGTAGGCTTCGTCGGAAACGCTATACCACCCTTCGTATTCGGCGAGATAGACATCGCCTTTTTCAATCAGCTCCGCCAAGTACTTGCGCACGGTGCGATGATGGCGCTCTTCGGAAGTGCGGATGAAATCGTCGTATTGGATTTCAAAATCTTTCCAGGCGTCTTTGTAGCGTTCCACCACCTCGTCGACTAAGGCCTGGGGAGTGACTTTTCGTTCTTGCGCTTTGCGCTGAATCTTTTGGCCGTGTTCGTCGGTGCCCGTTAGGAACCAAACGTCATTGCCCAGCATGCGCTCGTAACGGGCGCGCACGTCCGCGGCCACCGTCGAGTAGAGATGCCCAATATGGGGAGCATCGGTGACGTAGTAAATGGGAGTCGTTATGTAAAAAGCTTCTTTCATGCCTGTCCTAGTACACCTGGCCCTGACGCAATTGAGTGAGGGCACTTTCTAATAGTAAGGAGAAATTTGCGTTCGAGCGCAGTTGGCTCTCTAGCTTAATGACGCTCTCGTATTTTCGCAAAGCCTCGTAAACCGTTAGCCCGTTTAGCCGCGGCCCCGCACCGTGCGAGGGAATCACGCTGCCAAGAACAGTATTGCGAATGGCTAGTTGGAGAATACACACAAAGCGAATAGCGTCGGCGCGTTCTTCAAAGCTCTCCGCGAATTTTTCCACGCCGCCATCGTCCCACACCGCTTGAAACTGATTCCACTGCGCGGGATCGACTTGCTCGATTTCCGATTTTTCGTCGGGAGGGAAGATAAAGGTCAGGCAACGCGAGAGCAGAGTGGGAAGCAAGCTGCCAATCTGCGATGTCATCAACCAAAAATAGCGATTAGGAAGAGGCTCTTCGAGTGTTTTTAAGAAAGCATTCGAAGCCGCGTGGTTCATACGGTGGCATTCTTCAATCACGCAGATCTTTGCTCCTGATTCCAAAGGCGCAATTTCCATTTGGTGGCAGACTTCGCGAATGCGATCGATCTTAATCGAGTCTTCGCCTTCTTCTTTGATCCACAGAACATCGGGGTGAATATCGCGCGCCACTCTGTCGGCAGCATTGAGCTTATTCGTCGCCGGAGAGTATTTTTCCATCACGCGCGCGGCGAGTTTGCGAACTACGGCTTCTTTTGCCGGTGTGTGAGGGCCCGCCAAAATCACGGCATGGTGGGGCCGAAGACCTAGGAGATAATTTTCCAGGCGTTCCTGGATGGGTAGCGAATCCGTCTTCATAAATGCTTCTTAGCAAACTTCTTCTCAATCACTTTGGTGATTGCCAACTGAATCTCATCTTCCGATTTCGAAGCGTCAATCACGGCAAATCGGCGGGGAGTGGCTCGGGCAAGGGAGAGAAAGCCATTGCGCACCTTGCGATGGAAACTCGCATCGAGCTTATCCCAGACATTCATAGGCCCTTTGCGGCTGCGCACGCGCGCCATGCCGATGGATTCCGGGACATCGAGCAAGAGTACGAGGTCGGGTGTCAGGCCGTCGGTGGCAAATTTATTCAGTCCTTGAGTGGTGCTGCGCCCCAAGCCTTTGCAAATTCCCTGATACACCGTGGACGAATCCATAAACCGGTCACAAATTACCACTTTGCCCGCATCGAGTGCTGGAACCAAAACAGCATCCACCAATTGAGCCCGAGCAGCTTCATATATAAGGAGTTCTGCCCGATCTGAAAGATCGCTAGCGCGATTTTCCACTACCAGCTGTCGCAGATTCTCGCCGATCAAGGTGCCACCCGGCTCCCGAGTCACCAGCACCTGCCGCCCTTTGGATTCAAAGTAGCGAGCAAGCCGCTGCACCTGAGTACTTTTGCCAGATCCTTCGCCACCCTCAAATACGAGGAATAAACCCTGCTTTTTATTTCCACGCTTCATTGGCGGGCATCATAGACAAAACTAGCAAGAACGACTATGAACTTAATTCGCGCTTGTCCCGCTTACAGCAAGTTACGACAACACGCAGCATCGCACGTAAACGAAAGTTGAAGACGACGCCGCAGAAACACAGCAGACGAACACTTCACGGTGTTCTCATCACAGACCAGTAGGATGGACAAGCGCTCCCTTTAATTGGTCGGATGGTGGAATTGGTAGACACGCAGGTCTCAGAAGCCTGTGGGTAAAACCGTGAGAGTTCGAGTCTCTCTCCGACCACCAAAAAATAAAACCAGCACAAAGCACCCTAAGATAGACCAAGCCACGCAAACCAAGAGCGAAGCGCGAGCTTCGCGTCCAAAGACTCGAAAGCCGGAGCCGCACTCAAATAGAAATTGGTCACTGTAGTAGGAGAGCGGCGAGGCGGGCCCGCGGGCGGCCCCAAGGGCCGACCTGTGGGCGAGTCTCTCTCCGCCCCGGAGCCATAAGACGCCCGCAGGGCGAACCCCACAACGCTTAATCTTTAACCCTTAAATTACGCCCGCTACCTATGGGGCCCCCAAGGAGACTGACACCAATCGAAGACGCCACACCCATGTGCTACCCTAATATCTAAACTTTCACCGGAGACACCGCATGAAAATACTTCTAAGGTCCCTACTACTATCAGCACTAGCAACTCTCATCGGCTGCGCCACCGCCGGCAGCGTCAAAGTCGTACAAACCAAAGACTTCAAATACAAAGCTACCGACACTTTCTTGCTTTCTCACAACACCGCCAAAGACGGTGAGATCAAACAAGCCGGCAACTTAAGCTCGGTCTTCGAAGCCAAGTTCGCAGAGGCCTTGCAAAAATCGGGTGTTTATCCAGCCGTGGTAAAGAGCGGCGCAACGTACGCCATCCAGTACTATTTCAAAGAAGTCGACGAGCCGAGCGCGTTGCTTAACCTCGCGGCCAGCGGCAGTGGAGCAAATTCAGAGGTGACTCTCGACGTCAAAATCGTAGTACCGCCCAAGCGACTAGTCGCAACTCTAGAAGTGAAGGGCGATTCCTCGATGGACACCCGCACCAGTATCGGGAGTTTCAACATCACCAGCGTAAGTAAAAAATCGGCGGGCGCGGCAACAGCGGCAGCCGAGCGCCTCGTCGATTACTTGGTCCAGAACGGCGAGAATTATAAAAAGGAATAAGAGCCTAATAAAAAAGGCCTGCTGATCCAAGCGATCGGCAGGCCTAAGTTCTATTGACTGAAATTTACTTCCAGCTGACTTCACAATGTTTTTTTGGAGCTACCAAGTCCAATGCAGACGAAGAAGACTCCTTACAGATAAACCAGCCTTCCGCTTCCTTTGGAGCACCTTTGTCTGTCGTCAAGGCATGTCCATCAGTGCGAGCAATCTTGCCCTTCACTGCGTAAACTGCTTTCCAATCCGCGCCAGGCTTTCCAACTTTGCCTTCCACGACTTTCACCGTGGATTTTTCCAGGGTGGCTTTGGCGTTTTCAATTTGTTCGCCTTTGTAGGAGCAACCCACTGGATTGGCTCCCCAGATTTCGGCTTCTTGAATTTGTAGAGCGGCAGTCGCGGTGGAGCAGCTGAATTCGTGGAGCGCGAACGAGTTCGTACTAACAAACAGACCGACTACTGCGAGTACTTTTAGATGGTTCATATAGACCTCTGTCACCAACGGTGACGTTAAAGAAGGCGGACCCCCAATTGGGTCCGCCCGGGTCTCATTCCAGTCTGTTGAATCCGAGTAAATGCGCGGAGTGTCAAATAGCGAAAGGGCCGACCAACCCTCGTTGCGAGGTGGCCTTACGATACAGTAAAATAAAGGCCATTCCTGGGCTTCCAACAATGAAATATGTTCTATCAACCGCAGTGTGGGTAACACTCCTTTTGCTGTTAGGTCCGCCGCAGTCCCTTTGGGCGAAAGCTGCCCATGACGCTCGGAATAGAGAGAAGGCGGCGAAACTAGAGCATCCCCCTCCCGATATGCCTCAACAGGATTCGCTCTATTACTTTTATCCTTCAGAGGCATTTGAACCCCTATTGGAAGCAAGAGACAAGCAGCTTGAGAAAGTCTCGGGGAAGGCTCGTAAAGTTGATCGAGCTGACTTTGATCAACGTGAACTCCGTGAAAACCATCTCTCGTATTTTCTTACTGATTACATTCGGGAACTCCGTGCCTGCGCGAGTGCTCGGCCAAAGAACCCTAAAGCCCTGCAGGCTATAACCGCCGAAAGAGATCCCACAACCGTGAAGTGGCCTCTACACCGAGAGGATGGTTCTTCTCGCCTGGAATTATCTGAAATTATTGCGGGGCTCGGAGCGAACCAAGCGTCTAAGCGCGAGGCTGCTGCGAAATTCCTGTTCCACAACCTGGACAGGTATGCGGACGAACTGCAATCACTGGCTAATTCGGCAACTGACAAAGAAGTAGAGTTAAGATCGAAAGCTCTAGTACGCGAACTTCCCGCAAGAAAATGCGTGCTGTTAGCACAGCAAAGGTACGCGGAAAAAATATTTCGAGAGGTCTATCCTGAGGTTCCGTTCGCGGCCTGCGGCAAGGAGAAGCAATGAGATTGTACAAAATCGCGCTCCTCGTGTTTATGGTTCCCGCGATGGTCTGGGCAGCAAGAGGAGTCACTAGCTCTGAAATAATCCTCAAGACACTCACCGAACTCATGAGCGGCATTGCCCAGTCCGACTACTTCGAACCTTTAAAGCCAGGGGCCTTGCATAGGGCAAAAGTTGAGTTCTCCGCTCATCTAACTGGGTTAGAAAAGTGTCTCAACGAAAAACAAGACCCAAAGGTTTTTCGTCGGTGCCTTCTCTCTATTACTAGTCCTTTGGCAGAAAAAACTTGGCTTGAGCTCAGTCCCGCGCCCGAGTGTCACTAGAAAGTTTCGAACGGAGAGGTGCTCCGCGTCTTAAGTTTTCTGTAATTCCGTCGATAAACAGAAGGCATGGATGCAAATAAAAATAAAAAAGCCCCTTCCTTCATTCTCTTCTTATTGGCGTGTTTCTTTGGAACGCTCTGCATCGCAGCAGCCGGTCCTGTAACGCTGACAGAAAAAACCACCGTGTATGTGCGTCAGAACGGAAAGGTCAAACCGATTGCGAATGCCGAGTCGGGAAAAACTTTCAACATGCGCCGGTCCGTGGCCAAGGGCAAATGGATCGAGATCGATTACCAAGGCAAAGTTGCTTATATCCGATCCAAATCTACAGACTTTAAACCGCGCGAAGTAGCAAGCGTTTCGTCGACAAGCGTCAGCACGAACTCGATCCCGTTGAAAGCGGGCGCGGATCTGAACTTCGGCACCAACACTTTAGGTCTTGGTTTTGGCGCCCGCATCACCGCGGAATTACCAGCAATGCGGGATGCGACTCATAAATTGGAAGCTGTTGGAACATTCACTTATTTCCCTTCCGTGGGAGGACTTTCCTCCGTGGGGATTAGTTCCTCAGCCATGTACTTTGGAGCGTTTGGCCGTTACGGTTTCTTGATCAACAAAGATATTTGGGTTGGTCCTGAAGCCGGTCTTGTCTATGGGATCGTCAGTATCTCCGATACTTCCGGTCTGGGAC
>JALHPX010000057.1 GCA_022842225.1 bacterium | reverse complement strand
AGTACGAAGCGTGAGAGGTAGAACGAAAGTGAATCCAAAACTAGGATGGGTCGCTGCAAGAGACTTGCCTGTTCAGCGGAGTAGCCTAAGTCTGTTTGCAACATGACAGCCACGGCGATTGTGCAGGCAATGAGTCCACCCAATACAGCCCAGAACCACCACGCTTGTCGACGATTCCAGAGGATGAAGAGCGCAGGAAGGAACACTGTGGTGCTCTTCGTAAAAAAAGCCAAAGCGCACAATGCCAGCGTTGCGTAGGCAAGGCGCGGTCTGTGCTGCTGCTCGATAAAACAGTAAAAAGCGCTGAGAAACCAAAAAGCCGAAAGCACTTCTTTAAAGCCACTAATCCACGCCACGGCTTCCACCTGCAGCGGGTGTAAGCCAAAAACCGCAGCAGCGAGAGTGGCCGCCACTAGATTGCCTAGAATGCGCTTCGTCAGAAAAAATACCAGCGCGGTATTACCCACGTGGAAGAACCAATTCAGCGCATGGTAGGGCCGCGCGGTGTCCAGACCAAAGAGCGCTTTGGTGACGTCGTAGAAGACGTACGTCACGGGCATAAAAACTTTTTTGTAAACTTCGTAGAACGGCGCCGCGTGGGAGTGCAGGTGCACAAAATCATCGCCAAGAATAAAGCCAAATCCCCAGACGGGTAAAGACACGGCTGCTACAAGAGTGACGACTCCACTAGCTACGAGATGAGGCATTTGCACTTTGGGCATGAGATAGGAAAATTGTCGCAACCAAAACCCTAGATGGCAAACCACGATTGACGATCCTGCTAGCGGAACCGAAGATGCTGTGGGGTTTTGAACATGCAACAGCGTTTTAGCCATCTTCTCAAGTGCCAGCTTCCCGTGCTGCCGTTGGTGCTCTTAGCACTTGTGCCTTTTCTGAATCACTGTGTCAGCGGCTCCAACCCCGAAGATCGTTTCGCGCAGAGCGAAGGCCTCACAGCACTCGCTCTCCAAACTCCTGTTTCCAATTCCGATCAGTTTTCTTTTATGGCTGTCGGCGACACGCACTTAAAAGGCGACACCAGCCGCATCAAACGCATTCTGGATTCGGGAACAAGTCGCGGCAGCGAGTTCTTTGTCGTCTTAGGCGATATTGTCGATCGCGGAGCATGGGATAGTTATGCGCCGCTTAAGGATCTGCTCACGACCGAAGGGTGGTGGGGGAAGTTTTTCTCAGTGCTTGGCAATCACGATATCGTCGAGGACAGCTGGACACATTACAAAGACATGTTTGGGCCTAATCACTATAGTTTTGATGCCGGCAATTCGCGTTTCTTAGTCTTAGATACCGCCGACGGCACCGTAGGCGATCGCCAGTGGGCTTGGCTCGAAGCGGAGCTCGATAAGCCCCGTCCCACGAATACGTTTATTTTGTCGCACTACATGCCGCTCGTGCCCGACGTGAATACTTATCTCAAGCTCTCTAATTCCGAAGAAGCGGCCAAGATGATTGGTCTGTGTACGCGCAAGCAGGTGACTGCCGTCTTGGGTGGTCATTACCACAGCTACACGGCGCGCACCTTGGGCAGCACTCGCTACATCGTCGCCGGAGGCGGTGGCGGGCGCACGATGGAGCCAGTACGAAGCCACTTCTATGTCGAGGTGCGAGTAAATGGAAATACGATCGAAGAGGAAATGATTCCCGTTGAATAGATCGAATCTCAAATTAGCCGTCTTTCTCGTCGTATTCTCGCACGCGACTTTGCTCTTTGCGAAAACGGTCGATGTCGATCTTCGGCACCAGTTAAGCCGCGCGATGCCCAACACTTTGCAACAGAGCGCTGCACTTTCCGACACCTACGAGAATTCCGGATGGCGCGTGGGGGCGAGATTCTGGGAAGACTCGCTTTCCCTTAATCGGCTGCTCTATATGGGAGAGGCGAACTACCAGCTGTTGTCGTTTTTAAATCTCTCTGGCCGTCTGTGGCAGATCGTGCGCATGCAAGCGGATAACGGCACATCCGGTGGACTGCTATTACTTGCTGCTCGCGCGGGCATCACCGACACCGTGAGCTTTACCTCTCGCTTGGGTGTACAACACCGCAGCTGGCGTGTCTCGGCGCGCAGCTGGTTGCCCGTGGTCTACGGCAGTGATTTTTCAGAAACAGATATTGCGATTCGTTTTGATCTCGCCGTTCAATGGACCCCTGACTGGAGCAGTGAAATTTGGTTGGGAACGTTTGACGATTTAGAAGTGTTTAATTTGCACAATCCATTTCTACAGATTTCGCTCTACCGCAAAGCGCTCTGGGAAAACGTGGATGCTTTCGCATTCGGCCGTTACCAGATTCTGTTAGGCTTTGGGCTCGTTGATAACTGGACGACCGGAGTGGGTGTGCGCTTCTAACTACTTCGCAAAAATTTCGTTGAGCTGACCCGCCAGGCGATAACCAGCTAAGCGAAGCCGTTTCTCAATCAGCGGCCAGTGCTCGTAGCGATAGGCGTACGATAGTTTGGGGATCAGCTTTGCGTCCGGAATAGGGTCCTTGGTGTTTTTGCGGCAGTACGTGCGCTCGGCGGGGGCTTCGATTTTGGCCTCGCCGTCGACGCTAATAGGGTAGATGCCTTCGCGCACGCTAGCGGATTCGGCGGCCCATTCTTCAAAATTTCCGGCGGTGGCCGCGGTAAATTCCGCCTTGGTTGCTGTGTCGATGAAATTCACTAGCTCCGTATAACTGAGGCGCATCGAATCAATAAGTTTGTCGTCCCACAAGGCATGCAGGTTCGTGATTTCGTCCATGTACGTTACCGAGCAAAGATTTCCACCTTGATCTGTGCCGTTCCCAACGTGCAATGGTTGGTGCATATCGCCGATAAAATGAGCCAAAAGCCGAATGCCGGTAGCCTTTTTGGCCTGCGGAGTTCCGGGATCTAAGAGCTCCAAGCGAATGCGGGTCAACGAGGCAATGACATCGCCCTTGGGGCTGGCCTTCGCCGGATCGTAGGCCGTGCCAATCGGGTAATCGACGTAGTGCCAGGTGTCTTGGTGTTTGTAAGCAGCATCCGACCGCACTTCGTCTGCCCAAGTAGAGGCATGCGCGAGCGTCTCGCCATTGAGAATGCGACTCACTGCTTGTTTAGCCTTAGGTGTCAGGCGGCGTTGCGCGATTTCCCCCACCGCGCGGTGTCCGATAAATCCCCAGCCAAATGCGGCTTGCGAGGATAGAGCTGAAATCAATGTGATGAGTGTCAGTAATCGCACTTCGGGCCCCCTACTGAAGTCTTTCAACTCGAAGCCCGCGGGCTGTCAAGGCGTGGAGTATCTCTTGAGTATGCTCCACTCCTTTGGTTTCGAGCTGCAGTTCGATCTTGGTTTCTCCCACGGCGGTATCCAGCGTTGTGCGTTGGTGAAAGACTTGCAAAATATTGGCTTCGCCTTTGGCCAGAATTTCGGTCAGTTGGTGCAGCCCGCCCGGTCTATCGATGGCAGTGACGGATAATCTCACGAGTCGGCCTTGCTCGACCAGACCTCGCTCCAGTACGTGCGAGAACGAAACCAAGTCGATATTGCCGCCGCAAAGGATCACGCCGACATTTTTCTCCGGCACTAAATTCTCTATCAGTGCCGCAATTCCAATGGCGCCAGCCCCCTCGACAACTAACTTTGATTTCTCGGCGAGCAGCGCAATCGCGTGCGCGATCATTTCTTCGCTGATGGAGAAAACATCGTCGACACAGCTTAAAACACCTTCAAGCATTTTTGCGTCGGCCTTTTTTGTGGCGATGGTATCGGCAAGCGTGTGTTGCACTTCGCCTTCGACAATCTTTTTTGCTTTGAAGGATTTGTAGAGGGAAGGGGCATTCTTTGCCGTGACGCCATAGACTTTGATTCCAGGCTTGAGCGTTTTTAGAACGCTGGCGCAGCCCGAGATCAAGCCGCCGCCGCCAATGGCAATGACGACAGCATCCATCTGTAAAAATTCTTTTTCCGCCGCTAATTCCAAAGCTACTGTGCCCTGGCCGGCCATCACGTGGGGATCGCGGAAAGGGTGGACTAAAAGCGAGCCTTCTCTTTGTGAAATCGCCAGCGCGTGTTCAAACGACTCATCGTAAACACTCCCGACGAGTTCTACTCGTGCGCCCCAGTCCTGAGTGTTTTTTACCTTTATCGGCTGAGTGGCCTTGGGCATGACAATCGTGGCGCGGATTCCCAGCTTATTGCAAATCGCGGCCACGCCCTGGGCGTGATTGCCGGCACTCGCTGCGACAACCCCTTTTTGTTTAGCCTGATCGAGATTCTGTAGAATGCAGTTGGTAGCCCCGCGGAGCTTAAAGGAGCCTGTGGTCTGAAACAGCTCGCACTTCATCCAGGTTTGTCGCCCATCGCGCCCAGTCAGCGGATCAAAAGGTAAAAGTGGTGTCTTGCGAATATAAGGTGCAATACGCGCTTCAGCTGCTCGCACCGACTCAATTGAAACAGGAAATGCCATGTCGTGAACCCCCAAAAGCTAACGCAAGTATGCCTGGGGAAAAGTCGGCCCGTCAAAACCTCCCAAAAGGTGCCCGTCTACTTTTCGGCCGAAAGGTAGATGGGCACCGTTTAGGAGCTTAATTTTTTTAGAGGCCGCCGCCGGAGACGCCAATGGCCCCTGTCCAGCCGTAGAAAGGCTCGAGTGAGCTCCATTTTTGGGCGGATTGCATCTGCACGCTGGCAGCGCCGCTCAGAAGATCGATTTGGGCGTACTTGGTGCCGGGCGAAGAAGCGGCCAGCAGAATATCAGCCGTTGCGTCGCCGTCTAAGTCAGCTGTGCCGGCCCGGAATCTAGCCCAGCCGTCTGTCAACGTGCGGAAGCTGGTTAGCACAGACCCATTGAGCGACGAGAAAACGCGGACCCAAGCGGTGTTGTTTTCGTTATAGACCACAAGGAAATCCAAGTAGCTGTCTCGGTTGAAATCACCGAGCGCCAATGCGGGTTTATCGCCTGCGGCAATCGCCGGCAGCGATAAATTTGTTAAGTACGAAAGCGCCGATGTCGTCGAATTCTTAATGTCCAATCCGCTGTACGAAATCACTGAAGTGCCGTCGCAGCTAGCGATCGCGATATCGGAGTAACCATCGGCGTTGATGTCGCCAGCAGCCATCGCACCTATCTGGAAGTTCGCGATAATTTCCCGAATCAGTGATTTCGTGCTGCCTGAGAGAATGCGGATGCGAGGTGCGATCGCAGTACCAGTCATGCAACCGTTGGCAACGGCGATATCTGCAAAACCATCGGCATCAAAGTCGCCTATGGCGATGCGGCGCTCTGTAGCGTCGGCAGGAAGTCCGCCGTAACCATTCCACAATTGAGCGGGCGTGCCTTTGTCAGACGACCATGGGTACGCGTCGCCCTTGAAAACTTTGATGTTATCCATGCCGCCAGTTGCTTCGATTGTGACGTAATCTGGTTGCGCATCTAAATCGAGGTCGCCCGTTCCGACCGCCACGCCGCCCGTAAACGACGAAGCGTAGGCCATGAAGTCTTCGAGCAGCGTTCCCATCGAGCCATTCATCGCCTGCACGCGAGGAGAGCTGGTTGTTCCGCCAGCCATCATGCTGGTGGCAAAAACAGAGTTGGGTTTCACTGCAAAAGTGCTGTAGCAGCTGGCGGTTTGGCCAGCAGAATCGCGGATAGCGACGGTAACTTGGGGTTGGCCCGGCTGACGGAAGCGCACTACGCGCGCCATCGGAGAGCCAGCAGCAATACCGCTAAACGTGTCCATCGTCGTGAAAGACGACGATACGGATTCTAAAGTGTAAGGCGCGGTGCCACCGACACCGGTTGCAGTGACTCTAGCGAGTGCGCCTTGCAGCGCCGGTGCACTTGCTGTGGCGGTGTAGCCCATGGGCGCCATCGCAACGTTGCACGATAAAGCGGTCGGAGGTTGGGGAGGAGTGGGATTGCTTCCACCCACTACCGTGACGGGCAAGCTGCAAACTGCGTTTTGTCCGCCAGCAGACACTCGTACACTTGCCGTTTTATTACCCGCAACCGAGTAAGCCAGCACTACTCGCGATTGTGTCGACGAAACGTTTTGAATATTTGCATCTGCTAAGCCCCAATCGGAGCTACCGTAAAATTGCGAGAAGTACGCGGGGCTCGTCGTGTTGAGAGCCGTAAGCGTGAAGATCGTAGCCTGTCCAGTGACCGGGGCGAAGGGGTTGACCGATAAGCTGCAAGCGAGTGTCGCCGCGGGTGGAGTGATCACGACTGCGGGTTGCACTAAAACTTGGTAACTGCAGTAAGCCGATTGGCCGGTGCTATCGAGCACCATGAGATTTTCCTGCACGACGCTGCCTGCTTTGCTAGCGGGATAGCTCTTAAAGAAAGTGGCATTCACCGAAGCGTTGCCGACGACTTGCAATCCAGTGCCGTCTTTTACCGAGATAGAACCTTTGGAACCGGTGGTCGTAACGTTAACAGTGAGATTTTCTCCCGCGCGAACCGAATTAGCGCCGGCTAAAGCAGCGCAGGTCAGGGTGTTGGTCCAGGTAATGACTTCTGTATTGTTCGAATTGATTTCAATGACGGTGTTGATGCATTCGTTGTTGCCGGCCAAGCAGGCCGTGTCGCCCCCGCTGCGCTGAGAGCATCCGACCATCGATAAAGAAGCAATGGCTGTGAGAATCAAGGTGCGTACTAGACGATGCGCTCGCATTTTGCCTGCTCCTTAAGTTGAATAAACAAAGCTGAAACTCGTTGTAGCGAAGTAATTTGCAAACGGCGGGCCCACCCAAGGGAGTTACAGTAAAATGGCAATTCATTCGTATAATCAATTACATAAGGTTTTTTTGAAGGAGTGTGAGAAGTAGACAGGCTGTAAACACTTTGGACGAATCGACCCCGACGCCGTTATCTAGTTGGAAAGTAGAGCGAAAACCCTGTCTAAGATCCAAGCGTCAGACCCTGACACCTACTTTTCGAGCTCAGTCAGCAGCTCCCGCAGTCGGGGAGGTAGTACGGAGTATTCTTTTTGGCAGAATTCACAATTCACCAAAACAGGCTCCGCTTTCAAAACCATCTCGGCCAGAGTGGCGCGTCCCAGGAGCGTTAATGTGCGCTCCACGCGTTCCATCGAGCAGGGACAGAAAAACATCACCGGGTGCGGGTGATCCATCGCCACTAAATCATCTTGATGCGAGAACGCTTGCGCCATTCGCAACTCAGGAGCTTTTTGCGTGAGCAGGTGGGAGAGCTTGATTCCTGCCGCCGCTTTATTTTCCAGTGTCTGCAAAACTTCTTCACTCGCTCCGGGCATCAACTCGGTGAGCACTCCACCCGCGGCTGTCACCAGACCGTCTTTGTCCAAGCTAACGGTGAGTGCAATCATCGACGGTGTTTGTTGCGATTGGCGAAAATACGCCGCTAAATCGGCGCTGATTTCGCCCGTAACTAGCGGCACAATTCCTTGTTGCGGTGCTTTTTGAAAAGGCAGCGTGCGGGTCACCGCAATCACACCTTTACCGACGGCAGCACCGACATCGACTTGCCCATTCTTTAACGGCACATCCGCCTGTGGGTTTTGCACGTAGCCACGCGCTTTGCCTTCAAAGGAAGCGTCGACAAATAATTCGCCCAAAGGGCCATCGCCCATCACGCGGATGCCGATGCGCTGGCCATCTTTTTGTTGGGCCGCCATCAAAACGGCGGCTGTAATCAAACGTCCCAGTGCAATCGTGGCGGGGGGCGAAGTGTCCTGAGTCGCGGTCACATTGCGCACCAACTCGGTTGTCACGGCAGCAGCCGATCGCAGGGCAAGGTCGCGGGAGTAGAACTTAACTACCTTTTCCAAAGCAGGACTGTCCAAACTAGAGTGCCCCTAAAACACAGGGTGAAAGAAAAGATTAGCCGACGACCGGACTTGAACCGGTGACCTGCTCATTACGAATGAGCTGCTCTACCGACTGAGCTACGTCGGCACTCTATAGTGGGCAGTTAAACCAAATTCAGGCGTGGTTGTCTAGAAAACAGCTACAAATCAAGCGACTTGGCGGGGTTGTTTTAGTTGCTGGTTCTGGGAGAGTTCGAGGATTTCATCGACCAAATACAGCGGGCGCTGTTTGGTTTCTTCATAAATGCGGGCGACGTATTCGCCAATGATGCCAATGCAGAGCAATTGCACGCCGCTGCCAAAAGCCGAGAGAGTCATCATCGACGCCCAACCGGGAATCGCATAGGACGAGAACACTTTAATCCCCATGATGCAGACGCCAAAGGCCAGCGAGAAGGCCGAAGCACACAGCCCAAAAATCGACACCAGTCGCACCGGGCGGCTGGAGAAGCTCACAATCGCGGTGATGGCTAAATTGATCAGTCCATAAACGCCGACTTGGGATTTGCCGTGTTTGCGGCTTTGGCGATCCACCGGAAGCGCCACGATTTTGCCGCTGGCGAGGCTCACCAATCCGGGCAGGTACCGATTGCGTTCGGTGTACTGGCGCAGGCGCGTGACGACAGAGGCATCGAGCAAGCAGTGTGTGCCAAATTTAATCGGCGGCAGATTTGGCGCCATCTTGTGCAGGATTTTATAAAACAGATCAAAAAATAAGCGCGTGCGCTCGGTGCGACTCGCGCGTTCGGCAACGACGGTGGTGGCGCCTTTTTCCCAGGCATTAAACATATCGACCAAAGCGTCAGGAGAATCTTGCAGATCGGCGTCCATGATAACGGCGATATCGCCGCGGAAATTTTCAATGCCGCAGGCTAGGGCTGCCGCGTGACCGAAGTTGTGAACGAGGTGGACAACGCGGATGTCGCGCCTGGCGCGGAATAACGCATCTAAAATTTCTTTTGAGCCGTCGGCAGAACCATCATTGATGAATAAAAACCGCACATCCGCGCGGTCCCCTAATTTTGCTTTGGCCTTGTCCAATTCCTGAATCAGGATCGGCAAGTTCTGCTTCTCGTTAAAAATAGGCAGAATGACTTCGAGCGTTTTTTTAGAGTGCATAAAATGGGTCGGAGAGTGGGAGAGGAAAGCTACTTACAGTTTATCTTTTACGGTTTGTCGGTACAAGAAACTACTTTGGAATGCACTGTGCCATCGGCGAGCTGGGTCTCGATAGAATCGCCCGGTGAAACCGCGCGAATCGATTGTAGAATTTTTCCGTTGGCGTTGCGCGTTAAAGAATAGCCCCGGCCTAAAACTTTCAAAGGCGACAAAGCATCGAGCCGCTCCATGCGGCTTTCGAGTTTTTGTCGACGGCGTAGCAGGACTTGATCCATCGCGCGCAAGAGATAGCGATTGAGATTCTCCCAGTGCTCGCGCAGTTGCTTTATCTTCGCGCGAGGGTCAACTAGACGGCGTGCGAGGTGCACGCAGTGTAGTTTGTGTTGCTCCAGCGTGCGGCGAATCGCTTGAATCAATTGGCGCTCGCGTGTTTTTACGACGCTTATTAAATCTGCCTGATTGGGGACGGCCATTTCCGCCGCGGCCGAAGGTGTGGGGGCCCGCACATCGGCGACAAAGTCGCTCAAAGTGAAATCCACTTCGTGTCCGACTGCCGAAATGATCGGAATCGGGCACTGGAAAATAGCGCGCACTACTGGCTCTTCGTTAAACGCCCAAAGATCTTCAATCGAGCCGCCGCCGCGGCCAACGATAAGAACATCAAACGGCTCCCGCCCGGCATCGGCATTCCAAGCGGCGGCATGCTTCAGCGCCTGACAAATCTCTGGCGCAGCTTTCTCGCCCTGCACAGCGACAGGGAACACGGTAATTTCTACCGACGGAAAACGTCGGCGCAAAACTTTGATCACATCGCGAACAGCTGCGCCGGTGGGGGAGGTGACAATGCCGATGCGCTTGGGCAAGAGCGGTAGCTTTCGTTTATGCTTTGCTTCGAACAGGCCTTCTTCCGTTAATTTCTTTTTTAACTGCTCGTACGCTAGTTGAAGCGCGCCACTTCCCACGGGCTCCATCGCATCGACGACAATTTGATAGTCCCCGCGCGCTTCGTAGATCGTAATCTTGCCGTGCAGGATGACTTCCATGCCGTCTTCGATGGCAAAGGGAACCCTGGATAGGGACGGGCGAAAAATGCACGCGCGCAATTGAGCGGTCGCATCTTTTAAAGTGAAGTAACCGTGGCCAGAGCTCGGGCGCTTAAAGCCGCTGATTTCTCCGCGCACCCAAACATCAAAAAATTCCGCTTCCATGTGGCCGCGCAAGAGCCGCGTGAGTTGCGAAACGGAAGGCGCCTGAGTGGCCAGCGAACCGCGCGACCCTGGTTGCGCAGTCGTATGTGGCTCAACCCTCAAGCCTGGCCCCAGGGTTTAAAGACCACGAGCAGGACGATGAAGATCAAAATCACCGTCGGTACTTCGTTGAGCATCCGATACGTGCGCGAACTAAATTTTATGCGGTCCTGGGAAAACTCCCGCACCTGGGCTGCTGCAAAGTGCGTCACGCCCATCATCAGCATTACGAACAGCAATTTAGCGTGGAGCCACGGCATCTTCAGGTAAGCCGGGAAAACGAGAATCAGCGCAATGCCAAACGTCAGCGTCGCCATCATCGCGGGCATCGTGATGATGCGGTACAGCCGCTCTTCCATCACCTTAAAGCGCGCCTTCACAACGCTTTCCGTCTCTTCACAGTGGTAGACGAAAAGCCGCATCAGATAGAGGATTCCAGCCATCCAAGCGACGACGGAAATAATATGCAAAGACAGTAATGAGAGATAAAGCCACGAGTCGGGACGCATGAAATCCTACTTTTCCAGTTTCTTCTTCAGAAACTCAACTTCATACTTTCTCGTGGGGTGCTCGGCAATAGTGTCCGAAACCTTCTGGAAGGCGTGGATGACGGTAGCGTGGTCGCGGCCAAAATTGCGGCCGATTTCTTCTAAGGAAAGCAGGGTAAAGGAGCGAGCTAGGTACATCGCCACCTGACGCGCCCAGGTGATGTTTCCCTTGCGCGACTTTGAGGCCAAATCGACCCGACTTACGCCCATATTGTGCTCAACCAAGCCGATAATTTCTTGCAGCGTTACGTTGTTCTGCTTCGGCTGCTCGGTGCAGGGCTGATGGGCTAAGAACTCGCAATTGAGCGGAGCGTTCTCAAGCTTCGATTGAAGATGCGCGCGCAACAGAGAGCCAATCAATTCACGTACGTCTTTCTGACCGCGGTCGGCTAACGAGCGCAAGGCTTCAGGCTCAATCGCAATCTGATTGTGGTGCGCGAGACGCTCCAAAAGCTGCGTCTTCTCTTCGTGGCCTAGTGGCTTTACTTCTGCGGTCAGCCCGGAGAGCAAGCGAGAGCGC
>JALHPX010000056.1:775-11309 GCA_022842225.1 bacterium | reverse complement strand
GCTCTTCCGATCTGTTGGCATCGTCCGCGAGGTCGACGCCTTCCAGATCGGCCTGATCGAGGCGAATGGTGAAAATAGCCCGCTGACCGGGCGCAACGGCTTCCGGCTTCAATTCCTGTGTCAGCCCCGCCCAGCTAGGGTTAACGGCCCAGAGCGCGGCGATGAAAAAAATGTACCAGCTTCTTAAGGTAATCATCTTGCAAACAGAGTCCCAAGTAATCTGCTCGAGAAAGGCGAGCCACTTCATTTAAGTAGCCCACCTTCTGCGCGTAGCCTTGTTCCAATATCTGTCTCGTGGAACGAGAACTCGTGTCGAGTAACCAAAATTTCTGTGTTTCGGGATCCCAGGCTTCGACTATGCCGCCGGGAAGTGCGCGCCCTTGTTCCCAATCATCAAAGGCATGGAGCAAGATTACTTCGTGGCGACGACTCAACGCCACCAGCTCTCGTCGAAAATCGGGTAAATTAAAATCCGAGATGACAAATAAAATGGCCCGATTTTTCAGCGCGGTTTGCAAAAACGAGAGCGTGGTCCGCAGATCGCTGGGCTGCCCTTCGGGAGAAATATTGAGCAGCTTGAGGGCTGCGCCTAAAACCTGCTCACGGTTACGCCGAGGCGGTCGGAACTCCACGGGCTTGTTACTAAAATGCAGCACGCCAAATTTATCCCCGCCTTGAACAGCAGATAGGCCAAGGACTGCGACAAGATCCGAAAACATCTCCAGCCGCGAGCCGCGCTGGCTCGAGAAAAGCGCAGATCCGCTCGTGTCGACGAGCAGCACGACATCGCGCTCGCGGTCTTCCTCGTAAATTTTGATCGTGGCTCGACCCGTGCGGGCTGTAACCGGCCAGCTCATGTGCCGGATATCGTCGCCTTCCTCATAGTGGCGGAACTCTTTGAATTGCATGCCACTGCCGCGAAATGGGCTGCGGGAATTGCCCGAAAGTAGAGCCGTCACATGGCGGCGCGTGCGGATTTCTAAAGTCTCCGCAGCACGGCGCAGGCGTTGTGAAGTCGTTTTCATGCGCTAGGGCACGACCACCGTATCGAGCAAGCGGCGGATCACTTCATCCACCGTGATGCGATCGGCTTCGGCTTCGAAGGTCAGTATCAGGCGATGGCGCAGCACCTCTGCGGCAATCACCTTGATATCGTCGGGAATCACATAGCTACGGCCTTCTAAGAGTGCATTGGCCTTTGACGCGTGATTTAAAAACAAAGTGGCACGCGGCGAAGCGCCGATGCGGATCGCTGCGCGGATTTCTTTGAGTACCTTGGCATCCGCTTCGTTCGCTGCGATCTCACCGTCGGAGCGAGTTGCTACCACGAGGCGCAAGATATATTCCTTCACCCGATCGTCGACATACATGCGGTCGAGGTGCGGGCGCATTTCCAAAATCGCCGCGGCAGTGAGAACCTGCTTGGCTTCTGGGAGTTTTTGTCCGCCCAGGCGCTCCAAAATTAATTTCTCTTCCTCCCGCGAGGGGTAACCCACTCGCAGCTTAAACATAAAGCGATCTAACTGCGCTTCCGGAAGAGGGTAGGTGCCTTCTTGTTCAATCGGGTTTTGCGTCGCCAGAACGAGGAAGGGTTCTTCAAGTGCAAACGTTTGCTCGCCGATGGTCACTTGGCGTTCCGCCATGGCTTCAAGCAGGGCGCTTTGCACCTTCGCGGGCGCGCGGTTGATCTCATCCGCCAAGACGATATTGGCAAAGATGGGCCCCTTTTTTGGAACAAACTCTCCCGTTTGTTCGCGGTAAATCATGGTGCCGATTAAGTCCGACGGCAGCAGATCCGGCGTAAACTGAATCCGTTGGAACTTCGCGTCGAGAACTTTTGAAAGAGTCTTCACCGCAAGCGTTTTAGCCAGTCCGGGTAGGCCCTCGAGGAGCACATGGCCGCCAGTGAGCAGGCCGATTAAGAGCGAGCGCGTCATATCTCGCTGCCCCACAATCACCTGTCCCATTTCTTCAAGAACGCCGGTAACTAACTTAGAATCTTTTAATAGAAGTTCGTCTTGTTGCATTGGCCTATTATAACGAGTGGAAAAAGATCCGTATGCCCAAAGTAAAATTTCAGCCCTCGGGTCGCAGCATCGAAGTCCCCGATGGCACGACCCTCTTTCAAGCCGCCAAGCGCGCGGGTTTACCCGTCGCGGCAAGCTGCGATGAAGTTTTCGTTTGCGGCAAGTGCAACCTGGAAATTGTAGAAGGCGCCGATCATCTCTCCAAACAGACGCAGAAGGAACGCGACTTGTTACAGGCGCAAGGCCGCGCGCTGACGGATCGGGTGTCGTGTGTGACGCTCGTGTTAGGGGATTGTACGGTGCGGGCTAGTTATTGGTAATGGGCTCGCGTGCCCCGGACGAGAACGTGCTGGTGGTGGTCTCCATAGGTAGAGCAACCCACGGGCCGACTGAGAAATCATCGCTTTGGTAGAAAAGTGAATTCTTCACTTCCACCGATCCATCGAGTTTATCGAGCGTAAAAGTGCGGGATTCGCCGTCGTACAGCGCCGTGGCGGAGACATGAACGGTAGCCGTGCCCATGTCCGGGTAGATTTTTGTAAAACGAAACGATGCTGTCTGCGGCTCCCCCGAGAAAAGCTCGTCGCGGTCGAGGCCTTCGGTAGAAGTGATATCGAAGTACGGGCCGACAATGCGCAGGTACAACTCACCCGACGCGGCTTTCTCTAAAAAGAACTTATCGATTTTCACTAACCATCCGGGCGCCCCCCAGCCTTGCTCGGCGCTGAGGGAAGGTTGTTCCTTGGCTAGGACTGTTTTAATTTGCGCCGCGATTTGGTGGTGGACCCAACCACTGTCAAAGATCGGGATTTCCCCAGGATCTCCATTGGGTTGTCTGACTTGAAATTCAATCGGGCGACTCACAAAAGTCTGCGAGGGCAGCTTGAGGTTCAGACTGCGCTTCGGAGAGTCTGGCGGCAGGAGTAATGTCAGTGCCAGAAGTCCCATGATCTTCCAGCACGGGGAAGACCCCGCCAAAGCTTCGCATGGCCCAGCGCCTGCCATCAGAAAAGCTAGGCCCCAAATTCTTATTCCGTGCATGCCGCCTAACTAGCTCAACTGCAGGGCGCTAGCAACTTTTCTCGTCGTCTAAGGCCCAGAATTACCACTGCCTTGAGAAGCCAATTCCCGTCGAAAAACTGCGGAAGGAGTTGTCGTAGAGAACCGTATTGTCGAAGAAAAAGTCCCAGTGTCGGGTCATGCTGGTCGAGAAAGAAAATTGAGGTCCAAACGAAGCATAAATTTCCTGACCGCGACGATAGGTCTGTTCGGGGTAAAAATTGTCCCAGCGAACTCGCCGATTGAGGCCCCCTGGATTGGGGCGAGTCGTGCAAAGAAGGGAGATATCAAACTGAGAGAGTTCTCCCACTTTCCAAACAGGCCCCGTGGACGCTTGAAAGTAAAAGCTTAAGGCGTTTTGCGTGGAGCTATGAACTAATGAAAGATTTAAATGGGTTTCCCAGCCAAACTCTTTATCAAAACGGTGTAGCCAACCAACGGACATCCAGGGATTGAGATCGGCTGCTAGAAAAGGAACGTAGTTCAGGCCCAAGCTTAATCCAGCTCTGTCGTCTGCGGAATTTACGAGGCCACGCGAAACACCCGTTGGCAACGGGCTAAAAATCAACGTCCAATCGTCGTTGAGGCCGTAGCGGAAACTTAGGTATTGAGCCAGTCCGGCGGTACTCGTCGCGATGGGCAGACCCAAACCATCGGCTCCATCCTCGTCATCAACAGTTCCGGAGTAAGACGCCGCAATACCCCACGAGACAACTTTTTCAGGTAGTGAGTAGGGGCGTTCGTAGTGATTACGCGGATAGGTTTCCAATTTTGGTGAGGTCGCGCAACCAAACGTAAAAGGCGCGAGAAAGAGAAGAGTTCGCAAGACTGTTTTGCCGTACATCGATGAATCCCCCAAGAGTTTTGCTGGAGAGCAAAGCAAGAGCTGTGCCGATGGAAGCCGGCCTCGCGTCTGTTGGGAAACTGACAACTGCGTCTGATTTATCTGCCAGAACCGCATGCGCGCCGCATTACTTCAGCGCGCGGTTCAGAATCGCTGCCGCCCGAGCCACACCCATCGTCAATAGGAACGAACCCAATTTTGGGCCGCTCGGCTTGTTGATGAGTATTCCGTATACCTCGGGGAAAAACGTTTTAGCGTCGAGAGAATTGGCTTTCATGATCTCGAACAGATCGCTCGCTAATTTTTCTTCATAAAGCGCCACGCCAGCGCTCTCGGTGACTTTTGGCTTTTTGGCATAGTCTTCGAGCAATGCCACGATTGCCTTTACGGCTTCGGGATACTTAGCGGCCGGAACTTCTTCACCATCGGGACGAATCTTAAAGCGGAATGCTTCAGGAGCGTAGTTCTGGATCCAATTCCATGCGCGGGTTGCGCGGCTCTTATACCTAGCTTCTCCGCCCGGCTGAGAGAGCAATTCCTGGTAGTAAGATTGCGCGCGCGTTTGATCGCCTTCGAAGATCTGCAAAATATTGCAAAGGTGACGAATGCCAAATTGCGGCGGCAATGGCTTGCCTTTGAGATCCGCGTCGGTAGTGTGGGCCGTGCACGAAAGTTCGTAGATACGTTTTTCGTAATTCACGCGCTTTGGTTCGCCTTCTTCGGCGCCAAAAGCATAGCGCTCGCAGCGATCAAAATCGTCATAAGCTTTCATCACGTCGAGATCGAACGCAATGGTGAAATCCAAATTCGGTTTGCGGCTCGCGAAAATCCAACGAATCACCGCGGGCTCATACACTTCCAACGCCTGCGACACGGAAATCAAATTTCCCGACGAGGAGGAGAGCTTTGCGCCCAATCCTTTTGCCAGTACGAAATCGTACTGCACGTAATGGGGCGGCTCGACCTTGTAGATTTCGCGGGCAATCACAACGCCCGTTTCATAAGACCCGCCTTGTGAGGAATGGTCTTTTCCACCCGGCTCAAAATCCACTCCCTCATGCGCCCAGCGCATCGGCCAGTCCACGCGCCACAGTAATTTTACTAAGCCTTCTTTGGTGAAGTCGGTGGTGAGTTCTTTTTTAGCTTCGCGACAGAAATAACGAATCGTGTTGGGAGCTTCGTAGCCAATGATCTTGGTGTCGTCTTTGCCATTGGTCGCACTATAGACCGTGACGCAAGACCAGCTCGCCGGCAGCGGCTCGGTGCGATAGCGATTTAAGATTTCAGCAATCTTGCTTTGGTTTTCCAGGGCGATGCGAATGCCATCGGCATACTTGCAGCTGCGGTAGGCTTCGTTCTGATAAATATAGTCAGGCTCGATGCCCAATTGAGAAATCTCGGATTCAAAAAGTTTTTCAAAGTGCGAGGCATAGGATTTGTCCGTGCCCAAGGGATCGGGAAAATCCGATAGCGGTTTTCTCAACTCACCAGCGAGCTTCTCTTGGTTGGGCAGGTTGGCCGGCACCTTGCGGAACGCATCATAGTCATCCCAGCTATACAAAAACCGAACCTTCTTGCCCTTGTCGCGAAGGGCTCGCACCACTAATTCAGAGGTGAATACCTCGCGGAAGTTCCCGATATGGACCACGCCGCTGGGGGAAATTCCCGAAGCGCATACAAAATCCGACTTGCCTGGGTGCTTCTGAATCAGATCTTTTGCGGCATTATCGGCCCAGTGACCGCTAATAATTTCGTCATCGATTTCGGCGCCTTGCGCGGATTTGGGGTTTTTTTCTGGTTTTTGCATGGTGGCGTAAGGTATAGCACTTAAGAAGAATCTTCCCAAGGACAAGCAATGAATAAGACACGTAAATGGGCCTGGGCTTTGCTTGGAGTGGGCGGGCTGTTGCTCGCAATCGTCTCCGTCCGCATGGTTCAAACTTCGCCTGATGAAAAGCCGGCCGCGCCTGAAGCGGTTGTGGATTCAGAAATCGAGCCAGACGACCACTACGTGGACGACGAGACCACCCCTTCCGCCGGCGCTACGCCGCCTGAAGCGCGTAAGATGCCGCCGATTGAAATCACCCGCGAAGGCTTTAAGCCCAAGACTCAGGTCCGCGGTGACGGCATACCTGCTCCCCGGGATACCCCTCACTTACGCATGCAAGAGCCTCAGGGCCTGGATAAAATTCCTGGCCAAAAACAAGCTTGGAATACCGAAGGGGAACCTCAGCCCGAGTCTGGAGAATCCGGTCAGGGCTCTTGGGAACCACCTTCGGAAGACAATAGCGGCGACCGCGCGCCAGACACAGAATTCACGGATGCCCCTCCACCGCCTCCGGAAGGGGAGAGTGACTTCTCCGAACCTCCAGCCGATAATTTCCAGCAAGATTTTACCGGCGGCTCTGGCGATTAGTTTCTAGTCCCTAGACCGTTGCAAGTGAGCAACCTGGGGTTTTGGCATGTCCGTAGAAAAAATGTTGGGCTGGCGTTTCATGCTGCTGGGAACAGAGCGTGGGCGTTTTAGTCCGATGACTCTCTTTGCCTGGGCAGCTATTGGAGTAGGCACGGGCACCATGTGCGCGTTGCTCTCGGTAATGTACGGATTGGAATCCTCCATCCGCGATTCTCTCCTCAAAGCGTATCCCCACATTATGGTGAAGGCCGAGGATGGTCGCCAGGTTGCAAACTTCGAAGCCATTCAAAAAAAGCTCGAGCAAAATGATCAGGTCGCGCGCGTCGTGCCCTTTGTAGAACTCGAAATGATTGCGCAAACCGAGGGCAAAGCCGCGGGACTCGGAGTCGTGGTCTGGGGTTTGCCTCCTGAAGAATTAGAAAGAATGAAAAAAGAAATGGAATCGGGTGGCCCTCCCGATCCCGCTGCGGCGCCGCCACAAGTCGTACTCGGCGGAGAGCTTGCGCATTTTCTAAAGGCCGGAGTGGGCTCCGAGTTGCGATTGATTTCGCCCATTCGTAAGTCGGGTGCGATGGGAGCTTTGGCTGATAATTTTAGTTTTCTAGTGAGCGGGCTCTATTTTTCCGAGAGTTACGAACTCGATAAACAATATGCGTTTGTGCTGCTGCAAGACGCGCAGGATCTGAGTTCGAGCCCCGGCAAGATCTCTGGCTGGCGCGTTTGGGTCAATAATATTGACGATAGCGAGGAAGTGGCTGCGGCTTTGACAGACGTGCTGCCCGAAGGGCTTACCGCGAAGAGCTGGCAGAGTTTTAATGCGGCACTGTTTGCGAGTTTAAAACTCGAGCAGTGGGGTATGTTTTTGATTTTGAGTTTTGCGGTTTTTATCGCGGTCTTAAACGTCGCAATTACGTTGATGATGCACGTCACTCATAAGCGACGCAATATCGGTATCCTGCGCGCCATGGGCGCTTCAAGAGCGGCCATTCGGCAGGTGTTTCTCTGGCAGGGGCTTTTTTTGGGACTGGTGGGCATGATCATAGGCGCGTTTCTGAGTTTCACGCTGCTGGCTGTGATTCAGTATGTGTACCAGTTTCCTGACATCTACTATGTGCGCATGGTGCCGGTGGAAGTACGGCCGTGGTCGGTGATTGCGGTTTATGTCGTCGCTACTTCGCTCGTGCTTTTGGCTACGCTCTATCCGTCGTGGCGAGCCACTACATTGGATCCGGTTGAGGCGATGCGGGAATAGGTTTGAGAAGTTTAGGCGCGGGTTTTTTTGACGGCCTTTTTCTCCAGGGCCGTCATGATTTTTTCGTCTGCTTTGCTGCGTTCGTGATCAAATTCCAAGACATGCAGGGTGCCGTGAATCACCAAGCGCTCGAGCTCCTGGGTAGGAGTGTTGCCAAATAGTTTGCATTGCTTGCGAGCAATCGGCTCACAAATAAAAATCTCGCCTAATGCTTTGTGACTATCCGGGGTGACCCAATCTCCGCCCCAGAGCGGGAAGGAGAGAACGTCTGTTGGCTTGTCTTTATCGCGATAGCGACCATTTAAGGCCTGAATTTCATCGGGCTTAAGAAGATGAATATCGAGGCGCCAAGTTTCGTTCTTTAAACGCTCAAAGAGACAATGACTGCGGGGTACCACGGAAAGAGCGGCGATCGCTGCTTCGCGCATGCGGGTCCTGGCTGTAGGAGAGAGTTTCTTTGCGCGTGAGAGTTGGACCAAAATCATGGATGCGTCGTCTATAGCAGCTCTAGCTGTTGGACACAGCTTCTTTCTGCCCAGGGTATTCAATTCGGTTGTGATAAATGGAAACGAGAGTGCGAACGAAGCATTCCTCAATAATCTTCAAGTCATTCAAAGTTAAATCGCAGTCGCCGAACTGTTGCTCTAAGAACCGATTGTTGATGATGTTCCGGACCATATTCTGAATCTTCGCGGGCGTTGGATCGACAATGCTGCGGGTGGCGGCTTCGCATGAGTCGGCTAACATCACAATCGCGGCTTCGCGTGTTTGCGGCTTGGGGCCGGGATAACGGAAATCGCCTTCATTAGCGTGGTCATGGCCGTCTTTGCAGTGATCCTTAGCACGGTTAAAAAAATACGAAATCAAAGTGGTGCCGTGATGCTGTTCGATAATGCCCGTAATATCGTCGCCAAGGTTGTGTTCTTCGGCCATGCGCACGCCGATTTTTACGTGCGCAAAGAGAATTTTGGCGCTAATCGACGGCGTGAGGGCGTCGTGCGGATTGTGGTTCGGCGGTTGGTTCTCAATGAAATAGAGCGGCTTCGTCATCTTGCCAATGTCGTGGTAGTAGGCCGCGACGCGCGCTAAGAGTGGATTTGCTTTCACTCTGTCTGCTGCAATTTCTGCAAGGCTACCGGCGATCACCGAGTGGTGGTATGTGCCCGGGGCCTTCATCATGAGATTGTGCAAGAGTGGGTGATTGAAATTAGAAAGCTCCAATAGTTTTAAGCTAGTGGTGTAGCCAAAAATCCATTCCATTACCGGAATCAGAGAGCTAGTGAGAATTGCGCTCATCAAACCCGAGATCAGCGAGAAAGTGGCTACTGTTAGGACGTGACTCCAGTCGACACTTTGCTTGCCAAAATATTCCAGCAGAGAAAAGGCGAGAACTAGGAAGGCGCCGGCCTTGCCGCTGAGAAGTCCGGATTTATAAATATCCGTTCGTTGTTTGCACGCACCGATGGTCTGAATTGCCGTTGCCGTGGTGACAAACATCCAGATGCCAAAGCTGTACTTCTGATCGAGCCAGAGCGCGCAGGCCGAGCTAATGAGGAGTGCGAAGGTGTAGGCGATTTCTTTGCCGAGCACTAAGTGGAGAATCATTCCGCCGGCGGCAGCTGGCATTAGGTATTCCGCGCCGCTGTCGATTCGGAAGCGCACAAGGAACTTCACTAATTGAGGAACACTAAATTTAACGGCTACAAGTGTTGCCGTGGAAACTAGCATGAGGACGAGTGCGTTCTTCAGGGTAAGGCGCCAGAAACTCTTGCGGCCCAATTCAAGACGGAAAAGCACAGAGAAGAGCACCATCAGTAGAACGAGAATCAAAGTGAATTGATAAGTCCGCGACTTCCACGAGCAGAGTTCGCGCATGGTGGCTAGAAGTTCTTTTTGGCCTTCGGTGATGCGCTCTCCGCGTTGTACGAGGATTTCACCGCGCTCGACCCGACGTGCAGGTGCTCGGCGTTCGGCAAGAAGGAGTTCCACGCGGCGCTGAGTGAGGGCGGCATTATAAGTGAGGTTGGGGATGACGAGTTGTTTGACGATGTGAGCGACGCGCTGTTTTTCTTCGGTTTGGTGCTGAGGCAAAGTAGCGAGCACGTGACCAATTAATTGGCGAGCGTGGTCCAAGCTCCAGATGCGCGAGACGTCTTGAATGAGCGCTTCATTTAATCCTAGCTGGATTTGTCGAATGACGATGCCGGTGCCGTAGTAACTAGGGAAGAGATCTTCAGCGGCGACGAGGCGGCCGATGAGGGGCTTCGCCAGCATCATGAAAGTTTTTTCGATGCTTTCGTTAAACTTGCGTTGGTGCAACCAAATCAGTTCTTCGCGCGCCAGTTCTTGGCCGGTAATCGCTTGAATCGTTTGCGCGAGGCGATCAAGTTCGAGCGCGCCGCTGGCTTTTAGGCTTGCGATTTTGGCCGCTTTGACTTGGCCTTGAACGGTTTGGAAAACCTTTTCCCAGTTTTGAAGCCAGTTTGGAATGGCGCGATCATCGTAGTCGAACACCGGTGAAACTTTTTTCATCAGCGCATCGCGCTCGCTGGCGGGTAGCTCTCGCGGCTCCACGCGCGCGGTGAGCGGTGAGCGAATGGTGGTGTTAGCAACGTCGCCGGCGTTTACTTGCGGGATGTCGACGTGATCGGGTCCAGGCGCAACGATGACGGCCGAAAACACGGCGGAGAAAAGAATGGCGTACGCAAAATGCGCCCACTGTTTCCGTCGATAAACGGCCTCCGCGGGAGCAGCTTCGCTAGCAGGGCGCCCTTCAAAAAGGCGTGCCCAGGCCTCGAACCCATTTCCGAAAGTGCCCTTGGTTTTCGCCCAAAAGTTTTTAAATACGGTTGGCAAAAAAATGCCCCCTAGCCCGTACACTTATCGGCATATTCCCAAAGAAAACCGAGCGCTTGGGTGCGCGCGCGTTAAATTTT
>JALHPX010000056.1:0-765 GCA_022842225.1 bacterium | reverse complement strand
GGAAGGCTACTTATTCGTGATGGGCGCGGCATTCCAGGTGCGCTTCTTCTTAGCCGAAGCAGCAGCTTTCTGCGCGCGATTTTTGGTTTTCAACACGGCGGCCTTGCCGTTTTCCTTGGCAGTGGCAGCCGCATCTCCCGGAGGATTTCCCAGCGCGGGTGCAGGAGCCAAATTATCGACGGGCGCAATCTGAGGAGCCACTGGAGTGGTAGGTGGAGTCACCGTCGGAGTTTTCGCAAAGGCGTTAAAAGCGAAGAGTGAGAGTACAAGAGCAGGGACTAGGAAACGCATTGCGTAAAATCTCCGAGGTTTATTTGTAAAGGATACCTGAGAAATGTGGGGGAGCGCTAGTGGGGGAGGGGTACCGCTAAAGATTTCCTCTTAATCTACCGATACTTCGCTTCGTAAGCGTGATTTTGGATCAAACCATTGCATCTCTCACAGAGCGTACTTTACTTATGAAGCAGACACCGCACTCCCCTCGTCGCAAAGACGTTGACGGACTTCGGGGTCTTGCGATCGCGGGCGTCGTCGCGTTTCATTTTTTTCCGAGTGCCCTGCCCGGAGGATTTGCTGGCGTTGATATCTTCTTTGTGATTTCGGGCTTTGTTATTTCGACTCTTCTTCGCAAAGCGTTAGACGACGGTCAGTTTACCTTCGCTAACTTCTATAATCGTCGCATTCGACGACTTCTTCCTGCTCTGCTTTTAGTTCTGGGGAGCTGCCTGCTACTGGGTTGGTTTACTCTGCTTTTTAATGAGTATC
>JALHPX010000055.1 GCA_022842225.1 bacterium | reverse complement strand
CCTTCTTTACCTAGAGCAAAGTTACCGGCTTTTTCCGCCTCTTCGATCCACTTTTGTACATCTTGCGGATTGGTATCTTTATCGACAATCATAAACTCAAGCTTTGCCGTGCGCTTGAGTAGGTCGCTTTTGAATTTATCAAACACCGAGTCGTGAACCAGAATGCGGCTTGCGGCCAAACAGATTTGTCCTTGATTTGAAAAACACGCGCGGGCCGCCGCATCCAACGTGCGTTCCCAATCGCAATCCTCGAAGACGACAAAAGGATTCTTGCCGCCCAATTCGAGAGAAACTTTGCGCAGCGCTCGCCCTGCTTTCTCTGCAATCTGCCGACCTATGGCCGTGCTGCCGGTAAACGACACGGCTTTAAAATCGGGGCAGTCGACGAGCCAATTCCCTACCTTCGCTCCCGAGCCATGCAGAATATTGAGTACACCTTTGGGAAAGCCGATTTCCTCGCAGACTTTACTCAAAAGAAACGCGGTGTGCGGAGTCACTTCCGACGGCTTGGCAACCACGGTATTGCCTGCGGCAAGTGCCGGGGCGATTTTCCAACTCAATAAATAAAGCGGAAGATTCCAAGGCGAGATGCAAACGACTGGGCCAAGCGGCTGGCGAAGCGTGTAATTCACCATCCCCGTTTCGTGATGGGACTCGGAACTAAACTGAGTTGCGGCGTCGGCAAAAAACTCAAAGTTATGGATACTGCGCGGGATATCGACGGTACTAGAAAGACGAATCGGCTTGCCCGTGTCCTGTGTCTCAGCTTGTGCGAAGATTTCCTGCTTAGCAGCGATTCCGCCAGCGAGTTTGCGCAACCACGCCGCGCGCTCGCGCGCAGGCATCGTCGACCAAGATCGAAACGCGGCCCGACTCGCTTCCACTGCAGCGCTGACATCTTCAGGAGTCGACTCCGCGACTGCCGCATACTGCTCCCCTATCGCAGGGTTAAAGACGGGCAGCCACTGCGCGGAAGCCGTAAACTCTCCGCCGATATAATTTGTAAACGTTTTCACTTTTTACCCACTTCAATCAAAACTGCGCGCACGGGCGAAGCATCGCCCTGATGGATCGGCAGCGGCAATGCAACGAGTTCGTAAACACCTTCCGGAACTGCTTCGAGAACGATTCCTTCGAGCACCGCCATGTCGTGCGCATACACCGCGTGATGCGATTCAAAAGTTTTATCCGTTCCCGGATCAATAGAAGGAGTATCGATGCCAATGAGTTTGACTCCGCTCTTAGCCAAAAACTCAATGAGCTCTGCTGAGAAAGAATTAAAGTCAGTGTTCCACTGATCGGGATTTGGAAAACTCCCCGTCGCCACCAAGACCCGCGGCGCTAGCACCGGGCGGTGATTCCAGTGCCGGAGCCCCAGACGCTCTCCGGGCTGGGCGGAAATTTTTACCACCTGTGCTTTACCTAAATAAAAATCCAGTGGCCGCTCGTCGATCCCTGAGCCATGGCGGTCGTAGTGATTGGGAGCATCGGTGTGAGCTCCGACGTGAACAGTTGAATTTATCGACGATAAAGTGAATAGATCCCCTTTTGCGCATTCCATCACTACTTTGCGCGAAAAGGGCTCATCCCCCGGGAAAACAGCGACGCCAGAATGCAGTTTGGGAGAAATATCAAAGATCCTCCCCCACTCACTTGCTTGAGTTTTCATGACGCCCCTCTGTTCCTGCAACCTCAGCCAAGCTCACACCATGCAAAATCCCTTTGTCAATGAATGCGCCAGAGTGCCATGCTTGAGGCCATCAAAGATAGGAAATCGCCATGCCAAAGAATACCGGTAGAGAAAATCAAACCCTAGCCAAACGCCTTTGGGACGCTCGCACTACTGCTAAAGCGATCACGCCACTCGGGAAAGAATTTCCATCTTTAGATGCAGCCCAGGCCTACGATATTTTGTGGGAAGGCATTCGCCTGCGCGAGGATCAGGGCGAACAGGTGGTAGCCTATAAAATGGGATTAACCTCGCGCGCGAAACGCGAGCAAATGAATCTAAAGGATCCGATCTACGGTGTTCTCACAGATAAAATGGAATACGATTACGAACACCCGTTCGATTTGCGCGGTCACATTCATCCTAAAGCCGAACCCGAAATCGCGTTTCACGTCAGCCGCTCCTTCACCAGCGTACCCACTCCCGAAGAAGCCTTTGAAAATTGCGACCTCGTAGCCCCCGCCATCGAAATCCTCGACTCCCGCTACGAAGGCTTTAAATACTTCTCTCTCCCCGACGTCATCGCCGACAACGGCAGCTCGTCGAGCTACTTAATCGGCGAACCCACGCGCCGCGATCTCATCCCAGACTGGCGATCCCTCGCAGAAGTAAAAATGGATTTCCTCATCGACGGCACCCCCACTCACCACGCCTTAGCATCGGAAATCTCCGGCAACCCTCTCCTTTCAGTAGTCGCCCTCTGCGAACTCTTCCTAAGCCAAGGCAGAACAGTCCCCGCCAACGTCTGGATCCTAGCCGGCGCCGCCACCCCAGCAGTAGCACTCAAAAGCGGAATGGAAGTAACCCTAAAAACGACTCTCTTCTCCCCAATCGGTTTCCACGCAAAATAACGTTTTTTGGCGCCCTTACCAGCGAACCGACGCGGCCACCGGGCAAAGTTATCGTCGTAAGCCCGAACAAATTACGTCGGGCTACGCGGTACGGCTCCCGAACGGCCATAAAGCGGGCAAGCAACTCCTCGAAGCCTCCCAACCCCTTCCGCGACCTGAGCGCGAGACCAACCACTAGAAACTAAACGATCACGGGCGTGCCGTGCGGGAGCCGTACCGCGTAGCCCGACGTAATTTCTCCGCTTCCCTCACGACGATAACTTAGCCCGGTGACCGCGTCGGTGCCCTGGCAAGGCCCGCGCAAAAAAAAAGGGCAGGCTTTCGCCCACCCTTTTCTCAAACTTTTCCCGAACCTCTTAGTAGAGGATCGAAACGTTTAGCAAGTTCACGTTGAACGCGAGCTGTGCGCTGCCAACTTTCGTGAAACCGAAAGAAGGACGGTAGGAGATGTTGTCCCAAACCTTGATACGCTTGCCGAGTTCCGCACCGAATTGGAAATCGGTGTTGGACGTGCCGCCAGCAGGTTTCACCATTGCGAAACCAGCACCGACGAACAAGAACATTGCATCGCTGATGTCACCGGGAGTTGCGTTCATGAAGTTGAACGTAGGTCCGACTAACAATCCGATCATGTTACCGGTAGCCGTGCCGTTGTTTGCGAAATTGACATTCACTTTTCCGCCTAACTGAATCGGATCCATGAACAGGTGGTGGTAAGCAGCGTTGGCACCGAATGCCCACTTGCCTTGACCGAAATCAAATCCGCCGCCAGTTTGCGATGCGCCACCAGCAGTTCCACCGAATACAGATTCACACAATGGCGCGCCGCTTGTGCCAGCAGCCGCTCCGAATGCGCTTCCCGCAACAACGAAGGCAAAAGCCAAGACGCTTGCGTAAATGCGATTTTTCATAACACTCCCCATTTAAATGTTTAACTAAGTAAGTACTGCTCTAACTGGATAGAATTGTAGCAACGGATTTTAGAAAACAACAATGATTTTCGACAGTCTCTGCTCTGTGCCACGAATTTACAGACGAGCCGCGTCAACTATCATTCCCACTCGATTGTCGCGGGAGGCTTGGAAGAAACATCATAAACGACACGGTTGATGCCACGTACTTCGTTGATGATGCGGTTTGCAACTTTACCTAAAACTTCTTTTTCAAACGAATACCAATCGGCAGTCATGCCATCACGACTCGTCACTGCACGAAGGGCAGCAACCGATTCATAGGTGCGGCTATCGCCCATTACGCCAACTGCTTGCACCGGTAATAGGACGACAAAAGCTTGCCAGATTTTGGAGTACGTTCCACTGGCGCGCAGTTCTTCGGTGAAGATCGCATCTGCTTTCCGAACAAGCTGTAAACGCTTGTCGGTAATATCGCCCAGGATTCGCACTGCAAGTCCAGGACCCGGGAATGGATGGCGTTCCACTAGATCGTGAGGCACATTTAATTCACGCCCTAACGCACGAACCTCATCTTTAAAGAGCTCGCGGAACGGCTCCACCAATCCCAATTTCATGTTTTTTGGCAGTCCGCCCACGTTGTGGTGAGTTTTAATCACGTGGCTCGGGCCTTTTACGGAAACGCTTTCAATCACATCGGGATAGAGCGTTCCTTGCGCCAAGAATTTCACCTTCTTCAACTTCTTACATTCTTGATCAAAACACTCGATGAAAGTCTTGCCGATGATCTTTCGCTTCTTCTCTGGATCCACCACGCCTTTCAGGCGTTTCAGAAAGAGCGCGCTCTTATCGACGACTCGCAAATTCACGCCAGCTGCGTGCAAGGCCTCTTTGACCTGCTTCGCTTCGTTTAGTCGCAGCAGACCATTGTCGATCAAAAGCGGATGGAATCGCTTGCCGAGCGTTTTACCTAGGAAGAATGCTAGAACGGTCGAATCCACGCCGCCGCTCACACCCCCAATGACATCCGCATCACCGACTTGTTCGAGAATGGCTTTTGCTTTGGTCTCGAGAAAATTCTCCATCTTCCAATCTGCGGTCAGCTTGGAAATTCCGAAGAGAAAATTCGAGAGGATCTGCGTGCCAATCTGCGTGTGCGCCACTTCCGGATGAAATTGCACCGCGTGGAACTGATTCATCTGAAAGGCAACAACAGGGCAGCCAGCGCTGCGCGCCGTGAGTGTGGCGCCTTGGGGGATCTGCTCGACGCTATCGCCATGGCTCATCCACACTGGTAATTTCTCGCCTTTTTTAAATCCAGCAAAGAGTCCGGAGTTCTGCAGCACTTCTAATTCCGAATGGCCATACTCACGCGTCTTCGACGAATTCACTTTGCCTTTCTGCAAAGCGGAAAGCAGCTGCATCCCGTAGCAGATTCCCAAAACAGGGATGCCGCGATCAAAAACATTCTTGGCAATTTTGGGAGCCGCCTTTTCACTGACGCTGGAAGGCCCACCACTGAGAATCAAAGTGCGAGGCTTCTTCTTATCCAGATCTTTAATGGAAATACTGTAAGGCTCAATCTCGCAATAAACGCCGAGTGATCGCACCGCACGCGCAATCAGCTGCGTGAACTGCGAACCGAAATCGAGAATGACAACCGGCACACTCTCCAAATAAGACGGCTGAGTGCCCGAGCTATCAGTTTGTGTTGGGTCGGTAGTTTGGCGCTTCTTTGGTGATGAATACGTCATGGACATGAGACTCCCGTAATCCCTGATTGGAGATACGGATAAACTCGGCCCGCTCCCTTAAGTCGCCTAAAGTGCGGCATCCCAAGTAGCCCAAGCCGGCGCGTACGCCTCCAACAAGCTGGAATAATGTTTGAGAAAGCTCTCCACGATAAGGCACCATCCCTTCGATGCCCTCGGGAACCAAGGAATCAGGATCGACGCCGGATTGTCCGTAACGATCGCGGCTACCCTCTTTCATTGCGTCGACAGAGCCCATGCCTCGATACGCTTTGTAAGTTCTTCCTTGTAAAAAAACTCGCTCGCCCGGCGACTCGTCGGTACCAGCAAAAAGACTTCCAATCATCACCACGTTCGCTCCGGCGCCTAACGCCTTTACGATATCGCCGGAATATTTAATTCCGCCGTCGGCGATGAGAGTGCGGCCGTACTTTTGTGTAATCGGCGCACAACGTAAGATGGCGGCGAATTGAGGAACGCCAATGCCTGCCACTACGCGTGTGGTACAAATCGATCCAGCGCCCATACCGACTTTTACCGCGTCGGCTCCGGCTTGACACAAAACTTCTGCCCCTTCTGCGGTCGCGACGTTTCCAGCTGCCACGCCGAGCTCGGGATATTTTTGCTTAATCCACTTCACTACATCGACGACGTTCTTCGAAGCACCGTGCGCGGTATCCACCGCGATGAAATCCACACCTGCGGCTTTGAGAGCATCCACACGTTCGCGGCTCTCGGGACCGGTTCCGACGGCGGCGCCCACTCGCAGGCGCCCTTTGGAATCGCGCAATGCATTTGGATGAGAAATCGTCTTCTCGATATCCTTAATGGTAATGAGGCCCTTTAAATTCTTTTCGGCATCAATGATGGGAAGTTTTTCGATGCGGTTCTTGTGCATCAAACGAATGGCTTCATCCATCGTGACGTTTTCGCGAGCCGTAATCAGTCGCTCCAGCGGAGTCATAACTTCGGAAACCGGGCGCCCCAGGTTTTCTTCAAAACGAAGATCCCGGTTGGTGATGATTCCCACCAAGCGTTTGCCTTCGGTGCAAGGCAATCCGGATATACCGTGCTGCTGCATCAACGAAATGGCTTGGTTCACTGTCTGATTTGGGCGCAGCGTGACTGGCTCCAAAATCATGCCGCTTTCGCTTTTCTTAACCTTCTCGACTTCGAGAGCTTGTTTTTCGACGGTGAGATTGCGGTGAATAACGCCCGCTCCCCCCATGCGCGCCATCGCGATGGCGGTGCGGCTTTCCGTTACCCGATCCATCGCCGCTGAAATCAGCGGAATCCGCAGAGGAATCCCCTTCATCAACAAAGCGCTTACATCCACTTCGGGAGGTGTCACTTCGGAATAGCGCGGGAGAAGGAGGACATCGTCAAATGTCAGCGCCTCTTCCTGAACTAAGAGTTTTGCCGGTGTATTGGTTGGGTCGGAGTCGACTCGTAGGGTAGCCATAGAAGTCCTTACCTTCTTTGGCGGGTCGAGGTCAAGAGAGGCCGCATTCCCGTGTCTTTCCAACAGCTTTTGTCATATACTCATGTTGGGGGAATCTTCAGGCACATGCGGCCACATAGCACTTCTGCATCTTCACCACCGGAATTAACGGTGCTGATTCCATGTCATAACGCCTCCCAAAAAATCGAAGCCGCTGTTGTCGATTGGGTAGCTGCACTAGAGCAAGTCACACCCTTTGAAATCGTGGTTATAAATGACGGTTCTAACGACGGGAGTGCGCGCATTCTAGATTCGCTTCGCCGCGATCACCCACAACTCAGAGTGATCCACCAACTACACACCGGTGAGGCGCAGGCCATTCGGCGCGGCTACGATATTGCGCGCGGTACTTACGTTTTGGAGTTACCGCTTGCGGGAAGTTTCGAGCCTCGGCACTTTTGGCCGCTCTGGGAACGCCGACTGTCATACCAGGTACTAGTCGCTTTCTCCGATCAACCCAACGCCAAGCGCCGTCTCACCGAATGGCCCGGGCAACTGCTCGAGAAGTGGCTTCATTTTCTTTTCGGTATTCAGCTGCGTTCAGGACTTTCTCAGTATCGTCTGTGTCGCACCCACGTCGTGGGGCCGATGATGAAGCGGCTGCCGCTGCCCTATGATTCAGTCGGAACTGGCATTTGCCTGCTGGTTCACCGCGAGTATCCGTTTGGCATCCGCGAAGTACCAGTGCCGCTAGCGGAAGCGGCGAGTCGCACCCCCAGCAGCCGAAGAGCCTTGCTAATTGGCCTCGAAGCGTTACAACTGTGGTGGGCCACTCGACGGCCTTGGTTTCGACGCAGAAAGCCAAAAACCGCTTAGATTCCCGCATCAAGTCCTAGCGTTTTCCTTCCGATATTGATTGCGTGAAGAAAGAAAAAGCAATCAAGCCTAAAAAAGCCGCGAAATCCACCAAACCGGCCAAGCCCCGTAAGAAGAAAGACATGCCTGAACTGTGCATGACTCGGGACTGCACGCCGGAGACCCGTAAATTTTCGGGACTTTGCCGCAAGTGCTATCTCTTCAACTGGAAGGGATTAAAAAGCGTCGAGCAAGAGAAGGCTCAGCGCCGTTTGAATGCTTACGTCGAGCGCATCACCAAGAAATATCCTGAAGACTACATCGAACGCATTCGGGATGGCTTAGAGAACGAAGACATCTTCAACAAGATGGTCGCGGAACTCGAGCTGGAACAAGAAGGTGAGAGCGAAACGGAACGCGAATTCCTTGAAAAGTTCTCCCGCAAAATCCGCAACGAAGACTAAAGATCGTTCTTTCGAAACAGGATCTGTCGCTCCACGGGCACTCCTGTCTGATTCTCAATTCTCATCCAATGCACGTCGTGACTGGCGCCTCTGCCATGCACTAATTCCCAATCCGTAGTGCCCGCACTTAACTTTCTCTGCTCTATTTTTTTCTCCGTTCCCGAATCCTCCATGCCCAATTCCGGTAAGCGAAACAGCGTCGCCACAGCGTCCACCGAGGTTTTCACTTTGAGAACAAACTTGGCCAGTTCGGGAAGAGAAAGCGATGGGAACTCGTCGGGTGCGGTTGCAGGGGTGAAGGTGGATGCCAGCTGCGGCAAAGGGTGACTTACCTCCCCTTGGTCGCGTTCGGGCAAGGGCATCGTCGGATCCCCTAGCAGTGTAATGTTCAGATACGACCAACGATCGCGCTCTTGGGGCAGAGCCGAGCCGTGTTCCGCCACATACTTCTTCATTGAGGCCAGATAGAAATCTCCCAATCGGCCTTTTTTATCGTCGTGGTAACTCCGGAAAAAACTCGCGATTAACTCTACCCCGTAATCACTGGAGGTAATCTCCAAGTTACCTGAATCGTCGATAGAGTAGTTAGCACCACCAATCGCCAAGCGATTCGAACCAAGATAGGCAACCGCCCCGGCGGCGGATTGCACCAGCCCTACACCCACCGAACGCAAAGTCGGATCGGAATACTTAAAGACCCTATCCCTTTGGGCGATAACGTCGATATCAAATGCCCCGTTGGCACATGCAATAGCAGCCATGACAGGGGTCACCGCCCCACCCGTCGGCGCGACTGCCGCATCAAATTGATTCGACGGGATCAACCACCCTTCGACCGCCATCTGACTTCCATCCCCATGATCAAACATGGCGCTAAGCACGTTCCGCTCTTTGCCGCTAAAGGCATCGACGACCGTATCGAAGTTGTAATTCCCTGCGGAGCGGAAATGTTTTTTCACCCCTCGCCAAGACACATCTGGGATCGAAAGCAAAAGAAGCGACGATAACTCGCCATCATAAGTGTGACCGGCAAAGGGTTTACCGCCAAAAAGCGAAAGCTCACCCGACGCAAGGGGCGCGTCGGTCTCAAAGCGCTTCATTTTTTCCAGATAAGAGGTAACCGCCTTGTCGGTGGAAAAAGGCAGTCGTCCGACGGCAAAATGGGGATTTAGGCATTTGTCATTATTGCCGTAACACTGATCGGTAGCGAGCCAGCCCCCTTGCTTAGCCATTCGCACAACAGCGAAATAACTTGGCGGCACCTGCTGTGCATTCCCCAGAACAGTCACGTAACGAATACGCGCGCGTGCAGATAACTGCATCCACCCTTGCAACTTCGCGGCTATTTTTTTTGCCAGGCTGTAGTTGTAGCCCTTCCCGGTCAGTGGATCGTAACTTTGAATCAGCCGATCGCCGGAGCGATCGGTGGCATAGCCCTCGGGCAAGTCTTTATCATCGATTTCCAGATCCAGATTGGAGAGGTCCTCGACATACAGTATGGCAGCTTTCACTCCATGGCGAAGTTGCTGAAAATCACGCAAAGCCTCAGCACCCACTTTTAAAGTGCGGGTGGTGACGATGAGAGAATCCGCCTGGCTCCATTTCCAGTCCCGGATGGCCCGCGCCGGCTCGGCCCAGGTAAATAATTTCACTCGGGCCCGGCGAATCGCGAGGATTTCCCGACGAGTCTGATCCCATTGAAACGGCAAAAGGCGAATGGCCAGCTGCCCCCCACTTACCTGCCCATCAATCAAGCGCCCTGGATAGAGTTGCCCTTGGTGTACCGGCGGCCACTCTTCCCAACTCGCCTCCCTTTGCATCGACCAGATCTTAGAAGGAGGCGCCATCCACAGATCAGCTCCTACCCGCTTGCTCTCCAGCGGCTCTATTTCCAAACGTGCTTGGGCACCGGGGGCGATTTCTAAGTCCCAGCGGTAAGTGGGAAGTTCGGGAAGGGTTTCGCGGCGCAGGGGCCACGCCTGCAACGGCGGCTGCGGAGCACGTGCTCGAATGCGGGTGCGACCGTCCGCTAGCGCGGCCAAATCCCATTCAGGGAATTCAACAACCCATTCCTGGGCGACGGGAGGATGCGATAGCCGGGTAGCGGCGGCCTGCTCCCGATTCCATTCACTCTTGAGCCCGGTAGAAGAGTGCGCGGAAGCGCCCCAGAACAATAGTAAGAGAACCCTCTGCCAGGCCTTGGACATAGTTTTTTGTGCTTTAGACGAAAGGCGCTTCCGGTAGAACCCGGAAGCGCTTGAAATAGCCCAACCCAATTCAGACTCTAGACCTCTAGGCCCGAAACACAAAAGGAGAGCGGTTATACGGGTGGATATTTCTTAATTTTTGTTAACGCGGCGTCAGAAGCTGCTAAGTTACTAAAAACCCTTGCCGTTTAGTGAGTTCTGCCGCTATACCCACAGACCTATGAGAGTCGCAATTCTTGGCCGCAAAGTCGGCATGACCCAAGTTTATGATGAAGCCGGAAACCTCGTTCCCGTTACGGTAATTGATACCAAAGGATGCGTGGTTAGCCAGGTGAAGTCCAAAGCCAAAGAAGGCTACAACGCCATTCAGTTGTCGTTGGGAGATCGCAAACCGCAGAACGTGAATAAAGCCACGGCGGGGCATTTCAAAAAAGCGAACACCGTTGCCAAGTTCACGGTGCAAGAACACCGCTTAGAGGAAACCGACGAAGTTACCGGCATCAATGCGGGTCTCGAGTTGTCCGCAGGCATGTTCGAAAAAGGCGATATTGTCGACGTTATCGGTGTCATGAAGGGCCGCGGTTTTGCGGGCGTCATGAAGCGCTTAGGTTTCGCCGGTAAGAACGCCACGCACGGTACTTCCAAGTACTTCCGTCACGGCGGATCGAACGGTTCGAACACTTTTCCAGGACGTGTTTGGAAAAACAAAGGGATGCCCGGTCACATGGGTAACTGCCCTCGCACTGTCCAGAATTTGAAACTCGCGGACGTTCGCGCAGACGAAAATCTGCTCTTAGTCCGTGGTGCCATCCCAGGATGGAAAAACGGCACAGTGCTCGTCCGCGCTGCCATCAAGCGCCCCATTCCAAAGGGCCGCAGCTTTGGAGCTCCAAAAACAGAAGCTCCACCGGCCGAAGCAGCACCGCAAGACCAAGCTTAATTCCAGTCTGCACATTTTCTAAAACCCTCGCTCGAAAGAGCGGGGATTTTTTTTGGTGCCCATCTACTTTCCAGCCGAAAAGGAAGCGGGTGGCCCTAGTCATTGCTAGCGCCGCAAGGCAATCTCTACTTACCTGTCCCGGACAGGTAAAAAATCAAATCTTAGTAAAGGCGCAGGCGGCGATGGGGTTCTCGCTGTTCTCAAAGTCATGCGGAGTGGGCGGCAAAGCCACCAATCTCCAGCGCGCGGAGAAGACTTCGCCCATCTCCAGTTCCAGACGATCCTGGTCGGTTTGTTGCCAATTGGTAG
>JALHPX010000054.1 GCA_022842225.1 bacterium | reverse complement strand
TGTCGTCGGGAAACTTTAAAGTAACGCGATCCAAGCTACCGGTTGCGCCCACTGGTAAATCAATCTCTTCCCAGTTTTCGCCCTTCAGTGCTCCCAACTGATAGTCGGTCAGGATTTCAACGAGGCTGGCTTTCACCTTCAGCTCCGCTCCGGGAACCAAGACGCCCTCTTCTACCAACGAGGCCTCAAACTTGCGATCGCCCGCGCGAAAACTCAGTACCGTCTGCGTGGCTAAGACTTGTTCGGCCTTCATCTTGGAATTGCCGCTGAGGGTGAGCTCCACCACCGCAGCAGTCGCTGGACGGGGACGAAAACCATAAAGCGCTGGCGACAGACGCAGTGTGCGATCTAACAAACCACGATACCGCTCTTCCGTCGATTCCAAGCACCGAGCGACTGCTTCAGCCAGAATCTTCATCGGATCGCCCGTGGGGATCTTGTCCCAACCAGGAACTTTGCTACGAAATGACCGCTGAATTTCTTCAAAATACGTATTCATCTAGGGCCTCACCGTGAGAAAAACTTCTCCAGCATGACTGGTCTCTAAAACTTCGTAGCGCACGCTTAGTTGAATCTCGCTCAGCTCCATGCGCTTTTTCCCAATTTCGATTTCGCGCACCGAGATCCGCGGTTCGCATTTTGCGAGCACACCGCTTAAATGGCTCTCCAGTTCCGCAACCAGTGCCGAATCCAAAACTCGAAACAAGAATTCGTGCACTTTGCTGCCGAATTCTGGTGCGAAAGCTCTTTCGCCTAAGCGTGTAAGGATGGCAGCGCGGATATTTTGCGCGATGCTGTGCTCTAGGGTAGCTGGCACCCAGGGAGAGCTAGCTTGCGTGTTCCACGCGGCGGTCCATCCGTTGCAGCCCATCACGAAGCACTTTCTCCTTCAAAACTACCGTCGGAGATCAATTCTGCTTCCACTGCAATCGCCATTGGATCGGCCTTGGAGTCAAAGCGTTCGGCCGAGTAGCGATACCGACGCAGGTAGCCAGTGAACTGAAACGTTCCCATCCGAAATTCCAGGGCACTGACGGAGCGCGTGCTGGCTTGCACCGTCTGAGCGCCTTTAAAGAACGGCAGAACTTTTTTGACCAAGTCCTTGCCGCCTAAATCGACGTCAAAGACTAAATTAAAACTTAAGACCGCAGGTCCGCCGGAGCGGTAGCTGACAACCGGAGCCGCCGAGCCGAGAACCGAATTGGTTTTGTAATCGAGAGAATGATCCACACGGTAGGAACCGGGGTTCATCTGGAAAGTGAGAGTTTCTCCAGTTTCGGCATTTTTGATTTTTCCTAAACTGACATCCATCTTGTACTACCTCACCAGGTGACGCCTTCGTGTGCGAAAACTAAATGGTCCATGGTTAAATCACTTGAATCCAACGTAAGCAGCGGGCCAGTCCACTTGCAGGGCCAAGCATCTTTTACTTTCCAGGTGCGTACTGGATTTTTCTGCGCATCCAATAATTGGATGGTGAGCATTTGCCGTTTCAGCGGCTTGGAGTAGTCCATTACTTCGCTTAACCAATCGAGGATATTTTTCTTACCGCCACTGGCGGCAATTGTTCCCTTCGCAAACACTAATTTGCTTACTTTAGGAGCTCCTCGGACTGCACGAGGTCCCACACCCCGGCCGCCTTCTGAGTGATAGAGCACTTCCACTTCTGCTTCCAACCCTTCGCAGCTTTGGAAATGGGCTTCATTGTAATCTTCCATCACCACTCGGAACTGGGTGCTTAGATTTGGACTATTCTTCTCATTCGCCATAACGCTAAACCCTCTACGCACACAGATTCATTTGCACCGCGATTTGCTCGAGCACTCGCGGCAGCGCCAACTGAACTTTCACATCCATCGTCGGCTCGCTCGTCGCTTCCGACATCGACACTTCGACGCGGTACGAAGGTTGCTGCTCCCGATCCAAGCGGCCGCGAATCGAGTGGAGAAAATTAGTGAGCCGGGTTTCTAAGTGGATGGGTAATTCCAAACCCATCGGCTCTAGAACATAAGGCTCACAGATTTTCTCTAAGGCGACGCGGATGGCTTGCATCGTGCGGCGCACCGAGAGTAGTCGATCCACTGGGGCCTTCTCTACCGATAAGGTGTCGCTGGCCCACAACCGGGTAGCGCCTTTATCGTCGATAAAGAAGCTGCCGATCCGAGCACCGCGACACACTCGTAACTCCGAGGGAGAGAGCTCCCGAATAGGAACTACTCCACTTAAGCCCGGACGATTCGATGGCAATTCGTGGATACCCACTTCTTTGTCCGTACGCTGAATGCTGGCGGCGACGACCGATGAAGGGGCCACCACACAACCGCGTACTTCCAACCAAGGGTGAAAAAGTGCCGCGTCTGGGAAATCCAGGCCGCGCACTAATTCACTTACTTCTGCCGTCGACATCGACAGCGGGGCATCGAGCAGAGCGAAGGGTCCGCGCAGTCCCCCCATCACACGAGCCATTTCTTCCCAGAAAGCTCGCAGTGCTTGAGGACTAGTAGCCACACTGGCTGCTTGCGGGACGATAAAGAGATCCGCGAACTCCGCGATTTCGGCCAGGTAGTGAAACCCAGACCGTTTTCCGGGTCCGCCGTTCTTTCCTAGCAAACTCTCTAAAGTCACTCCGTCTTTGCCGATAGGAGTTCCCACTACACGGGCTTCCGTGCCCTGCGCTTCAAAAAACGCGAGCACTGCTTCCCAGGCTTTGCGATCGGATGCGGAGCCAAAGCCCCGCATCTTTTCGATGGCCTGTTCCAGCGAACCAACCTCAAATACAGTTGGTTGCTGGACAGCCTCGAGTCCCAACAGGATGGCGGGTACGCCGGTGCGGTCTTGGAGGAGACCTACTGTGCGGCTTTCACTTTTGCCTGTGTTCGTCGAAACCGAAGTTTGTAGAAGCCCGTGTACTGGCATGATTCCTTCTTTAGCTCCACTTGATATCGTGAACGCTCAAGACGACTGTTTCTTCCAAAGTAGCGTTGCCGTGTGGACGTTTAGATAATTCTGGGCCGCCCCAGCTCTTAATCCACGCGCCATCAAAATCGAAGCGCGCTACTTGTTTGCCTTCGGCATCTTTCAATTGAACCGATCCAGTGCGTTTGTTTTTGTCGCCCTGAGTCCGCACTTCCATGAGCCAGTTGTACAAGCTCTTGTCTGCACGGAACGACCGCACCATCGTCAAGTCCCGGGCATTGCAGATTCCCGGAGTGTTTTTGGTTTGCCGGCCTTCATGAGTGGTTCCGACGAGATCCTGGATATCTAATCCGATACCGCGGACATCGGTGAACGTTCCCAGCTTCACATTGTCGATCTCCACCTCATAAGAGGAGACTGTCAGGAAGTCATTTGCGCCTAGTGCCATTGTTTACCTACCTTTTCCTTTTTCCAGTTGCCCCATTTGGGTTGATTAAAGTTTTCTACTAAGCCTCTTGCTGTTCGATGTGCTGTTGGATGTTGATTTGAATGAATTCCGCTGGCTTCACCGGCGCAATTCCGATTTCAATCGTCACAATTCCTAGATCGATATTCTCGTTAGGATTCGTGCTCTCATCGCACTTCACATAAAACGCTTCTTCCGGAGTTTTTCCTTTGAGCGCTCCTGCCGTGTACAAGGTCTTTAAGTACGCCCGGATATTCCGAGTGATACTGCCCCACAGTTGCTCGTTGTTCGGCTCGAAGACCACCCACTCGGTACCATTGGTGATGCTCTGTTTTGCCACTTGGAACAGACGCTGCACGTTTAGGTACTTCCACTCGGCATCGGCACTTAGAGTGCGAGCTCCGTAGATGCGGATTCCTTGGTCGTCGAAATCGCGGATTAAGTTAATACCGCGAGGATTTAAGAGCGCTTGCTCCGACCGAGTCAGCGAGTACTTCAGTCCCACCGCGCCCCGAATCACTTCGTTCGCAGCGGCTTTGTGTACTCCGCGTTCTGCGTCAACTCGGGCGATGACTCCCATCACGTGTCCCGAAGGCGGAACGCTGATGATCTTCTTCGTCGCTTCGTCGAAGACTTGGATCCACGGCCAGTAAAGAGCTGCCTCTTTGCAATCGCCAATCCGAGGGAATTCGTGCAATTGCACATCCTTCAGATCTTCGATGCCGTCTAGGACCGCCATGCGATCGCCGCATTCCGCGGCGTGGTCGGCCAGCATCTGGTGCACCACATTGGAGGTTTGGCCAGGAGCCGCAACCAATGAGATCTCGTTGATGCTCTTAAACGCCGCCAAACCCGTACGGTTTGCAGGTCCCTTGTCCTCGCCCTTGATCAGAGCCGCTACGTCTTCATCCGTCTGACCTTCTTTTTTGGGTCCGATGTTGTAGATGAAGGCTTTGGAGCCGCCGTTTAGGAAGAAGCCGTACACGCCGTGTGCGAAATTGCCTCCCTCTGCGACGCCGCCAAAGGTTTTTTGATACTGGGCCCAGCTCGTAACTAGCTTGACCTCGCCCACTGTTAATTCACCGGCCTGTCCGATGAACGACGCAGTGGAACTGCCTACTGACTCGATGGGTTTGTTTCCACTGGAAACAATCGTCGAATAAACTCCAGGTGCCTGATATGTGCTCACAGCACGTTCCTTTCTCTTTCATCGCGTTGCGAGTAATTTACGACTCGCTGCGCTACTCTGTTTTCTTCTCCTGCCAAAGTTCCGCTGTGATAAAGCGCGGTGTACTCCAGGCAGAGCCGCAGACCATCCAGGCCTCCGGGTCGAAATTGATTGTCCGCGGGGCGAAGACTGATCTCCGCGGGCGTTTTGACGAGGCGCTCGTACAGCGCCGGATACTTTTTCAAATTGTCAGGAACAAAGGCCCCAATCGATTTGTGGTCAAAGAAGTACGACAACATCCGATCGTAAGAACGAACGCGCGACTGCGTCAGCATGCCATTGGCGGCGATTAAGAAAGTATACTGCACACGCTCTGGGCTTTTAAAAACTTGAAAGCCCCCGTTGCCATCGCTCAACCGCAAAGTACCCGCATCCGTCTCCAACTTCTGATGCCCCATGAAATAGAGGTGATAGTCAGGACTGTTCTCATCGAGAGCGAGTCCCAGCACCACACGGGGAGAGCGACGGAACAAACTCATTCCCTCAGCTTCCAGGATGGACGACAGAAGTTTTCCGACGTTCTCCGTGATGTGGGTTAGGAAATCAGTTTTCATTGGCTTATCGCCTCCTCGACTTTCTACAAGAGCAAGGGCTGTGCCACCGGTCGGGCCACTGTTTTTCAAATCACTCGCGCTCAAATCAGAATCGGACAGAGACTGGCTGTATCAATTTTGAAACCTCAGGCTTGAGAATGGGTCCGCGATGAACGCTTAAGAAGGAGTGCTGCGCGCTCAAGACTGTATTGAAAAAGTTGGTATCGGATTTGCTCTAGTAGTTAGTCAGGAAAGTATCGAGGCAAAGCAAACGATGGCACCGAACCTGAAAAACCAGCCGAAGAACCAGCTGAAAAAATTCGAAGAGCAGTTCTCGGCGCATGTTCGCGCTCGTTATCCCTTGCTCTACTTAAGCACTCCAGAAGAAGTGCGGGCCGAAAAAAGCATTGCTCGTCTCTGCGAGCAGCGCCAGGCGCAGGTCTTCAGCTGGACCCGCACTCAGGGAGTCTCGGCTCCCGGCAAACAGATCAGCGAATTGGCCGACCCCATGGCGGTCTTGCGCTGGTACGAGGCCCTAAACGAGAAATCGATCCTCGTTCTTAAAGATTTTCACCCTTACTTGAAAGAACCGTCCGTGGTTCGCAAACTCCGAGACTTGGCGCAGACGCTAAAGCAACAGCCCAAGAACATCGTGCTGCTTTCTCCCAGCACGGTGATCCCCCCGGAGCTAGCGAAGGACATCGCGGTATTGGACTTCCCCCTCCCCTCGCGCGAAGAAATTCGCGACTTGGTGGTGCGGGCCTCCACCGCGGTTTCCAAAGACGCGATGGGTGAGGAACTGATCGAAGAAATCGTCGAGGCCAGCTGTGGCCTGACTTTCGACGAAATCGAGAACGTTTTAGCGAAAAGCATCGTCTCCACCAACAGCCTGGATAAGGCGCTGGTTCTCGACGAGAAAAAGCAGATCGTTAAAAAGAGTGGCTTAGTGGAATTTATCGATACCAAAGAATCCGTCACCGAAGTCGGCGGCATGGAATCGTTACGCGAATGGTTAAAACTCCGTCGTCGTGGCTTTTCAGTTGCAGCCCGTGAAGCTGGATTGCCCTTACCCAAAGGCATCTTGCTCGTTGGCGTCCCTGGTTGCGGTAAATCCCTCACCGCCATGACCGTCGGCCGCGAATGGAGATTGCCCCTCTTAAGATTAGACCTGGGGAGGATCTTCAGCGGCTTGGTGGGTTCGAGCGAAACCAATGTACGCGCGGCTCTGGCGACTTGCGAGGCCGTTGCTCCTTGCATCTTGTGGATCGATGAGATCGAAAAGGGCCTTAGCGGCGTTAAGTCGAGTGGCTCCAGCGATGGCGGCACCACCAGCCGGGTATTCGGCACTCTCCTAACCTGGATGCAGGAAAAGAAAGAGCCGGTCTTCGTCGTCGCAACTGCCAACGATATCTCGCAGCTGCCCCCGGAATTGCTTCGCAAAGGCCGTTTTGACGAAATCTTCTTCGTGGACTTGCCCACGGTGAGTGAGCGGCAAGACATCTTAAAGATCCACTTAAAGAGCGCGGGCGAAGAATTGGTAGAAACCGATCAGAAGACACTAGCCGCTCGCATGGACGGATTTAGTGGCGCGGAGATCGAACAAGCTCTCGTAGCTGGCCGGTACTTAGCTTTTGGCAACGAAGAAACCTTCACCAGCAACCACATGATGCAGGCGATTGGCGAGACGGTGCCCTTAAGCCAGACCATGGGCGACCGCATCGAGGGCCTGCGCAACTGGGCTAAGCACCGCGCGCGCCCTGCGGCAAAGATCCAAACTGCTTTTCAGGTGGAAGGCGGATTTAGTTCCCGCACCAATCACCTCGAGCGAAACGAGAGAAAGGAAGCGAGTCTATGAATAACGTCGATTCCGCATACTCCAGACCTAATTTTTTCCCGGGCCAATTAGTCGATTACCGCGATTTCAACCGCCTCTCGCAGTTTCCTCAAACCGTGCTGCAAGATTTCTTAAAAGGAATCTTCCCTGGTGGCGGAATTTTGTTGGGCGCTAAGGATCAATTCCGCCCCGTCACCGTGCAAGGGCTGACATTAGCGATCCAACCGGGACTCGCGGTCTTGCCCACAGGCGAATTAGCGAGCCTGGATCAATTGACTGTTTTGGATTTAGAAAAAGTGGTTCGCACCGGCAACACCGTCTTTGTCACCATCGGCAACGACCGCATGGCGTGCGATAAGTTCACCGATCCGGAAGACACCACCATCACTGGCTTTCTCTCGGAAGGCACTGTCACTCGCGTAGAAGCCAGTACGGCGCTGCCCTCCGCGGACCGACTCGAATTATTCCGAGTCGATATCTCGAGTGCCACCAAACGCATCTCGGTAAGCCATTCGGAATCTGCAAGCGAAGAAGTGGCGGTTATCGACCTTAGCTACCGCAAACTCCTGCTCGCGCAGACCGCACCTGATTTCTCGGAACTCGAAGCCGCGCGCACTCAGTTGTCGCTATTAGACGAATCGCTGCGTAAACTCGGCAAGCTCTTTTTGATGGAAGACGCCGTGAGCTCCACCATGCACTTGCTCTCAAGCGTGCATGCGGAATTGCTCTCGCTGCCTCCCCAGCCTTTGAAAATGGGTTTCTTGTTATCGGAATTTGCCCGCAAGCTGGCACTGTTTCTGGAAAACTTAGACCGGCACCTACCACTCAATCGCAACGACTTAGACCGTCCGCGTGTGATGCAGACATTGGGACTTATCGAGCCCCTACGCCGCACCGAGCCGTTCGTACAGAAGTTCCCCGTGAATCAAGTTTCCGACGTGGCCAGCTCGCTGAACCTGATTGTGAGATTCGCCGAAGAGCGCTTTAGCCTCTTCACTCTGGTCGAAGAAGCCTTGCTCACGCTGCGCGATCAGCCGCTCCGCCTGGATGCCGAACTCCCTTTCGCGGGACAGATGTTCCGCAAAATCGATTCCATCGACTCGCAGAATGCCTCGAAATTGCGGTTTCAATCTAAAGAAGTCCAAAACCGCCGCATGCAGGCCAAGTACGGCAATGGCGCGTCACACGAAGCATTGGGCGCGTTCTTCCGCACCGGCGGAGTCGATGTCGAGTTTGAAGTCGCGAAAACGGATCGCCCTGCGGTGATCTTGGTTCGCCACCACGTGCGTCGCTCTCAGGCGATTGTGCACTACGATATTAACGGCAAAACATTGGCGGCGGATGCCTGGGAAAAACTAGGCCTAAGCAATCAGTGGATCAACCGCGGACTCGTGATTCCGTCGGATCGCTTGGTGCCCGGGTTAAATCGTCTGAGCCTGCGAGTAGAGAACTGTGATTTGGATTTTGGATTCTTTGATTTGCATGTGTATCAGCCTGGGGATTTGGGGGGGAAAGTTTGATGAAAGCAATTCAGTATATGAAGGCCGCGGGAAGTTTTTGCAGCTCACTGTTTAGCCGACCTGAAAGAACGGCTGGCCAATCGGGCTTAGGCCTGCCGCTTTTAGCCGGATGGGATCAAGCGCCGGAAGACATGTGGATGCAGTCTGCGAAAAAATCGCAGCGGCACAGCGGCGTACCCCGCTATGCCCTTTATTGTTTCTCCGGGTCGCACTCGGGAGAAGTCTTCTTCCTCACCCAACAATCAACTTTTTTAGGGTTGGGAGCTGAGTCGGGAATCGTTCTGACTTCAAACGATGTGCGCGATTCGTCTGCTTTTAAAATCGAACTACAACCGCACCCTCGAGTGGTGGCGGAGCACGGTTACAAGTTTTTGCTCAATAGCCGCCAAACCAGTGAAGCGGAAATTTACGATTACGACGAAGTGGAGTTGCTGGGAAATCGGTTCCTGGTGATGGATCTCTTGAACGATGATCTCAAGGGGACGGCATGAACGGAATCTCAATCTCCCCTCTGCCGCAAGCGGATACAGGAAACGTGCAAAGCCGCGCGTTCACCGCTATTACGGACAATAGTCTTATGAAAGACGGTAAGGGAAAAGTGGAAGGCTTGGTAGAAACTCTAAAAGCGCATTGGGCGCAGGCGCTGAAGGCGTTCTCCGATCGCCTGGATTACGAAGAGGCCTATCAAGAACTAAGCGCAGTTCCTGTCGTCGATAGCACTAAGCAATCGACCGTGCGCGTGCTCTTGATTCATGCGGCCACCCAACAGGTCTTGCGCCTCAGTGGCGCTCCTCAGCAAATTTTTCTAGACGAACAAGGCCGTGCGTCCGCGCGGGATTTGCCTTCCGGTGGATTTTCGTTTCAACCGCAAGGGGCCGAATACCAAGTGCGCCTCATGCCAGAGGGTTTACAAATCACCCAGGGCAGCACCGTGCGAAATTACATCGCCAATGATTTTGTAACGCTCGGTCAATCTCGCTACGTTTTAAAGATCGTCGGGAATTCGCAAGAGGCTAGCTATGTACATTGTTAATGGGCAAATCATCCATCGCCGTCGGGGTAGTCGCCGCGTTCAGACCTCTCACTTCTTGTGGTTAGTGGCTCTGTTCCTGGGACTCATGATTCCTCTTCGCTCGGGTTACGCCGTAGAGATCGAAGTCCGCTCGTTGTCCGCAGCGGACGGCCAAGCCAAAGCCATGGTCTCGCTCTATGGCAAAGCCAATAAGGGCAGCAAACTCAAAGTCCAAGTCTCGGGCGAAGGCGAGCCAGTCACTCTCGTTTCAAAAGCGACTCTCTCGCCAATTCATTTGGGCATGATTGTCGACGGAGCCAGCGTTTGCCGTGGGCTCAAAGTGGACACCGCTGTGCAGAAACTTTTGGCCTCTCTGCCGCGTCTCATTCACAAGTCCAGTCGCCTCACCGTGATTGCCTTTGCGGGTCACAGTCTGGAAGTGTTAGCGCAATCGGTTCCGCTGACGGACATTGGCCGCGTCCATTTTCAATGCGACGCGCGCGCGATTTCGGGTTCGCCCGAAAAGGCGCTGGGCCGCTTTATTGTTACAGATGACGACGAGAATTTTCCCAAAGTGGCCTGGTTGTTTAGCTCGGGCAATTTGCGCTTAGCGACTCCCGCGCTCCAAAGCCTGAAGAAAAGCAAAGTGCCTTTGGATGTCTTTCTCTACAACAAGCCACTTGCGGCGGTTTTGGCTCCTGTGGCGCAAGAGCAAGCAAGCGGTTTAAATCCCGGCCAATATCACTTTGAAGTCGTAGCTCCTGCGGAGTTGGATGCGGCAGCTCAATACTTGAATGTGACGGCGGCCCTGCCCCGCTCTCTCGCAGGCGGCCGCGCCGACATGAAATTCTCGGCAATGAATGGCGAAGAAGCAATCGTGAGCACTACGGAAGTCATCACGGTGCCCGCTTCGCCTACAGCCGGTCTGTTCACCTTGATTCTGCAAGTGACCGGAATCTTAGTTGCCGTAGCTTTACTAGCGTACGTGCTTTACCGAGTGACCCGCCGTCGTCGCTGCATTACTTGCGGTAGAGCGCTGGAAGCGGGTCGGTCGCAATGCGCGTTCCCGCACGAGAAACTTGAAGCCGCATTGGTCGGTCACTGGTTGCAATTAAAGGTCGGCAAACGAGATAAGCCTGCCGCTCTAAAAATCGATCGCGATGTAATCGAAATCGGCACCCACCGCCGCTCCCGCATTCCGCTGGTGAAGCCAAAAGCGTTGCGCCGCGCTTGCCTGGCGCGCATCCACCGCATTCCGCTCGCCAATGGCAAGTCGGTTTATCGGATGGAAGCGGTGCCCGCGCGCGGTTACGGCTCGGTTATCCGCAATGGCCAACCCGTCGTTTCGGGCAGAAACCTCGCACACGGCGACGAGATCCAAATTGGTAATGCGAAGTTGAAGTTTGTTCTCCAGCAGGAGGTTCCTTAAATGAAGAAGAGAGACGCGCTTTTTATTGCCGCTAGCTTGCTACTCAATGCCTGCGGCGGCATGTCTCTGCGTCTTCCCGCAGAAGTCACTCGCTACGAGACGAAGATCGATATCGTCTCAAAAGCACGAGTACTGGCAGTGGTAACGACTAAGAGCTGTGACAGTATGAAAGCCAGCGCGCATTTTGAGGTTGTGCCGAAGAAGAAGGCTGCTGTTGCCATGGCCATTCGCTGCGAGAGCGGCAAATTAATCGGCGCATCAGAAGTACTCGCTCCCGGCAGCTACTCGGTGTATCTGAGTGTCCGCCGTGGCTCGATCAAAGAACTAAAGCCGTTAGTCACTTTAGAACTAGCAAATCCTGAATTTAAATCCGGCGCGGATCAATATGCCGAGGGTGCCGTCGCACTCGAATCGGGCAAACCCCTAGAAGGCTCAGTCGACTATATCTTGGGCGACACTACCGATTGGGTGCGCGTTGCGGGCGAGAAGAAACGCGTGTTCCTTACTTTTATCTCGGGAGA
>JALHPX010000053.1 GCA_022842225.1 bacterium | reverse complement strand
GTATTTCCATTTGAGAAGGCTTTCTACGAACGCCATGGTGTGAATGTCGATTTCGTAGGGCATCCCCTTTTGGACGACGTGCAAGCTCGTTGGGAGTATCGCCCACAAAATGAAGTGCGAGAGAATCCACGCATCGCGCTTCTACCTGGCAGCCGGCCCAGTGAGGTGCGCCACCATGCAGAGCTCTTAAAGGCTACGGTCGCCCAAGTTCTGCTGACCCATCCGACGACAAAATTTATTCTTCCCGTTGCGCCCACACTGGATCTCGAACAAGTGCGTCTGGCATTTGCAGATTGTCCAGCGATCCAGGTGACACCCGAAGATTCTCGCGAAGTTTTAAAGTCTGTGGATGCCGCGTTGGTGGCATCTGGGACGGCAACGCTGGAGACGGCTATTGTGGGTACGCCCTTTGCGCTTTTCTACATCATGAGTCGCTCGTCTGCTTTCGTGGTGAGATACGTTGCGCGCTACCGCAGTTTCTTCGGCATGCCTAATCTCTTGCACAATGCCGAAGTCGTTCGTGAGTTTATGCAGGAGAAAGCTACGCCAATCGCGCTAGCGGCAGAGTGCAATCGCCTGATTGAGGACGAGAGCTACCGCCAAGCGATGGCGGAGAAGCTCATTCAATGCCGCGATCTTTTGGGTCGACCCGGTGCTTCGAATCGCGCCGCCTCGCATGTTCTGTCTTATTTCGACGGTAGGAGTACCCCGAGTCTTGATTTCCTCCCTGCCTATACGTGAATCCTTCTGGGTATTCTTACTGCCCTTGAGTTTGTTGTGGGCTGCCGTCGCGGCGTTTCGTCGGCGTTGGCTGCCGGTTTTTTTTCCGGGTTACCGCAGTCGTATGCCGACGGTCTGTATCGGTAATCTCCACGCCGGAGGAACGGGTAAGACCCCACTCGTCGCTCTTCTCGCCAAAGAACTCAAATCGTGGAGTCCTATTTTGCTCTCTCGAGGCTATGGCGGCACAAGCTCCAAAGACGGTGCTTGGGTGGATCCCGAGGAGCCCGGCGCATGGAAAAAATACGGAGACGAGCCGGTGTTCCTCGCCAGATCTACAGGTTGCCCCGTGCGAGTCGGCGCGAATCGCCGACAGTCTGCTAAGGCAGTCGAGAGTGCGCACCACACCGGCTTTATCCTCATGGACGATGGCTTTCAGAATCTGCAGCTCCAGCATGATCTCGATATCGTCGTCCTTCCCGAAGCAGGCACTTGGGCGGAACAGTTTTGTCACCCCGTCGGACCCTTACGCGAATCGGCGGGTCGGTTGCGCTATGCCGACGCTGCGGTGGTGGTGAGTGGTCGCATCCAGGCCGATCAGGTTTTTCGCTGGCGTTCCTACCTGCAGGAGTTTTTCCCTCAATTACCCTTGTTTGAAGTGCGTCCTAGTTGGGGCGGTCTGTATAAGGGAGACACTCCTTTCGTCCCTCAGGGCGATGAGAAGTTCGGGGCCTTTTGCGGCATAGCTCGCCCTTCCCGCTTTTTTGAGGCACTGCATGCGCATCTGCCACCGGGCGCCATTCGCCTCAATCACCCTTTTGATGACCACCATCCCTTCACCGATGCAGACGTGGAACGCCTTAAATCTGAGGGGCAACTGGTGGGCGTTACTCACTGGATAACGACAGAAAAAGACTTGATTCGGATCGATCCGGGGCAGCTGGGTAGTGTGATTCTAACGGCGCGAGTCGAATATGATATCCCTGAAGGCCTGGTCGCCTTTATCCAAGAACGTCTGGAGAAGACTTGATTCGAGCTCTGGAAATTTTTTCTAAAGCCTTAGGCTTTATCCCCCGCCCCCTGCTCTTAGGGGTGGGAACGGGCATTGGATTGTTTTGGTTTTATATCCTGCGCTTTCGGCGCGCCGTCATTTTTGAAAACCTCCGATATGCCTTTGGCTCGCAAAAAACGGAATCCGAAATCTACCAAATTGCGCGTAGCAACAGCATTCACTACGGCAAAACAATCGTCGATTTTCTGCTTTCGGTTGGCTGGAACAAAGAGCAGGCAGCAAAAAATATCCCGCTTTCCGGTGAAGAGCATTTGCAAAGCGCTCTAGCCAAGGGCCGCGGCGTTTACATGTTGTGCATGCATAGCGGCGCTTGGGAATTCTCCATGCCCGCGCTCTCCGCTCGGGGCTATCCGTTTGATGTCGTCGTGAAGCGGGCAAAGAGTCCGCGAGTGAATGAATTAATCACCTGGTACCGCGCCAAGACGGGCACGACCACTTTCGCCGAAACGCGTACGACCTCTCAGATTTTCCAGTCACTGACGGCAAATCGCGCCGTGGGGTTTGTGCTCGATCAATTTATGGGCCCGCCGATTGGTCTGCCGGTGAAGTTCTTTGGCCAAACCGCTGGCACTGCTGCGGCGCTCGCGCTATTTTCAGAAAAACGGGATGCCCCGGTCCTTCTCCTATACAATTATCGTGATGCTGCCGGTCGGCCGCGTTCTGTCATAGAACCCGCCATCGAGTGGCACGACTTGCCGCAAGATAAAACCGAGCGGCTTTACTACAAAACACAGGTTTTTAACGACATGATCGAACGCGTCATTCGCCAGTATCCCGACCAATGGCTGTGGATTCACCGTCGGTGGAAAGCATTTAACGGAGAGCCTAAATGGCAGTTGAAGGCTTTGGCTCCTGTTATGGCCGCCGTGCTTTTTGCGTTCGCAGGGTGTTCTTCAAATCCATCGTCACGCGACGGCATCACTTCGCCGACTGGCCAAGGAGTTCCAGAGGAACCCCAAGTCGCGATTCCACAAGAAGCGCCGACTCAAGACACCCCATTGCCTACGGAAGAAGCTCAGGTAGAAAAAAAGCCAGAGCCCGTAAAGGCTAAGAAGAAGAAAACAGCTGCGGTAGAAACCAAACCAGAAAAGAAGCTAGTGAAGCGAAGTTTTAATATTGCAGATATCCCCTTTGAAGTGGGCGAGCGCCAGGTGATTGAGCTGAATTGGACGATGATTCCAGCCGGGCGAATCACACTGGAAGTGCGGCCAGGCAACGACAAGCTATTCAATGGCCGCCCAACATTTCACTTCTGGGGCAGTGTACGATCTTCAAAAATCGTCGATACGATGTATCGAATCAATAACACCATCCAGAGCTACGTCGATAAAGAGTGGTTCCTGCCGTATAAATTCCTTCTCACGATGGACGAGAAGATGCAGTTCAAAGAAACTCGCGCTGTATTCGATCACACTAAGAACAAGGCCTTCTACTGGTCCGACCGCAAATCCGAGCGCTGGGGCAATGAAGTCCAAAACCGCGAAGATACGATTGTAGCCAACGCCATTGATATGTATTCGGCGATTTATTACGCACGCATTCTAAATTTCAAAATCGGCGAGACGCAGGAGTTCGCGGTCTATGAGAACAACAAAAATCTCACGGTGACGCTCATCCCGGTCGCCAATGAATTGGTAGCGACTCCCGTGGGAACTTTTCAGTGCATGAAAATCCGCACTATCGTGCACCTGAATAACGTCTTGAAACCGACGGGCGATATGTTTGTTTGGCTAAGCGACGATTTTAAGAAGTACATCGTGAAATTCGACGCCACGCTTAAGATTGGCTCTCTCCGCGGAACTCTGGTAGAGCTGCGCGACAGGAATTTAGCAGGGAAGTAAGTAGTCGTTGTATGCAGTCACAGCTTTCCATTACCGCGATCGTCCTCACTCTGAACGAGCAGTCGCATATCGTCAGTTGCCTCCGCAGCCTTTCCTTTTGTAAGCAAATCCTGGTCGTCGATTCCGGTAGCCGAGATGCCACTTGCCAGCTGGCTCGCCAGAATGGCGCTGAAGTTCTAGAGCTTCAGTGGGAGGGTTTTGCAGCCCAGCGCAATAAGGCTTTGGCCCACGCCACCAACGATTGGATTTTATCCATCGATGCCGACGAGCGAGTCACACCTGAATTAGAAGCCGAATTAGCGCAGCTTTTTACTTCGGCTGGCGAAAGAGCTGCGGCCTACACCATGCCCCGTAAGACCATCCACTTTGGTCGCTGGATTCGCCATGGCGGTTGGTATCCCAATCGCTTGGTGCGTTTGTTTCGCAAAAGCCAGGGCAGCTGGGAGGGCGGAGAGCTCCATGAAAAGTGGGAGACCTCGGGCAAGGTCGGCGCGCTTGGCGGCGATATTTTGCATTTCTCTTTCTCGGATTTTTCAGACCAGGTAGAGCGCAATAATTTGTATTCGACTCTGGGCGCGCAGAAGCTAATGCGTCAGGGAAGAAAGTTTACTTTCGCCAAGCTCGTCGCTAAAACTCTCTCCAAGTTCATCGAGACGTATTTTCTCAAACGGGGTTTTCTAGATGGCTACCCAGGACTCTTCATCTCAGTATCAGCAGCCTATTCAGTCTTCCTCAAGTGGGCAAAGCTCTGGGAACTTGAACGAGTCCCCGTTGAAGGCAGCAAACAAGAAATCGCCCAGCAGCTCCCGGAAAAAATCTAGCGCTAAGAAAAAAGCGGCTTCGCCCTCCTCGAGCGGCTTAAAAGAACTCGGACTAAAAACCGGTTTTATCGTCACCATTGATGGCCCTGCAGGCGCGGGTAAGTCCACGGTGAGCAAACAGCTCGCTGAATCCTTAGACGGAATTTTATTAGATACGGGTGGAATGTACCGCAGCGTTGCCTATTATTCGATCCGTGAAGGTGTGACTTCGGCAGCTGATTTAGGAAAGCTTGCCCGCCGGTTGGAATTTGACGTCGATCCCGAGGCCAAGAAGTTGCTGACGAATGGCGAAGATCTGGGACACAGAATCCGCACCGAAGAAGTAAGCAATAACTCTTCGGCGATTAGCAAACTCCGCTCGGTCCGCACCGCTCTCACCAGCAAGCAACGTTCGCTCGGCAAAAAATGGGCAAAAAAAATGCCCGTTGTCGTCGAGGGCCGCGACATCGGAACGGTAGTTTTTAAAGCCGCCCCTTTTAAGTTTTTCGTAACAGCGAGCCCAGAAGTCCGGGCGGAACGGCGACTGGCCCAGTTAGAGCGCCAGGGCGTAACAGGATTGTCGGTGAAGGCGATTCTGAAGCAGAACGAACAGCGGGATAAGCAAGACAGCACCCGAAAAATCGCGCCTCTTAAATGTCCCGACGATGCGGTTATCGTCGATACATCCAGCATGGGCATCGCCCAGGTCGTGCACTTTATGGGCGATCACATTCGCAATCGCCTTCTGATCGAGCAAGAGTAGAAGTTACCGACTCTACTTTTTAGCCCACGCTAGGAGCGCGGCTTTCTCATTCGCCGTCAGAGTGTCTGGCGGAAGTCGATCCAACATAGGTTTTCCGTCGGCGTAGTTAATACCGGCTTTCATCTGAGCTTCAGTGATCGCTTCTGCACTCGCGAACTCAGGTGCACCACCAGTGTTCCCAGCAACGTGACACTTCATGCACGCGCCAGCGGCCTTGTGCCCAGCTGCCTGTGTAGCCGGAGGCTCTTTGCCCATGTTTAATGCTGCCCATTTATCTGCGGCTGGCGGCGTGCCACCAGGCTGTGGTTGACCAGCGCCTGGTTGCCCTGCGGCCGGTTGCGTTTGCGCAACCGCTGGCGGCGTCGGAGGTTTCACTTCTTTATACTTTTCTGGCCAGAACCAAGGCACCGTCTTGCTCTTCTTCGCCTCGTCCACAAACGCTAGCTTCTCAAATTCATCCGCTGGTTTTTGTTCCGCAGTCCAGCTTAACTCCTGTAGTGGCCCACGCGCGTTTTCAAACTTCACTCTTCGTACGCCGTCTTTGTAATCTGCTTGAACTGCCGACATAATTCGGAAGGCCAAGTTGGCGGAGTTCTTTCCGTTAATTTTATCGTCCTTTTTATCGACGAATCCGCTGTTCATTTGCTGAACTGCAAAAGCCCCCAAATTCTTTCCGCTCACGCGCTCGGAAATCGCCTTAAAAGCGGCTGCTTTCTCCGCTTCGTTCGCGCCGTCCTTGGTAATTTCTCCCGCTTTGGCGTGGTATTCCTGGTTCCATTTCCACACCTTGTCGGCGGCAGGTCCAAAGGCGGTTTTGAATTTTTCGTAAGGGCCGTAAGTGCCGTCGTAGCAATTCTGGGTAGCTTTCTCTTTCAACTTAGCTTCTCCGTCGTCCTTAAATTTGCCTTCGGCGGCCTTCACTTCTTTTCCGCCTTCAACCAAAACTTGGTAAGTGGCAGTTAGGCCTTCATCGCTCTTCCAATTGGCTGCATCAAACTTAATCTTAGGATCTGCTTCTCCTGCCTTTTTCTCTGCCGCAGCTACAGTGGCAGAGCAGAAAGCTTTCTTCTCATCTTTTTCTTCCGGCCATCCCCAAAATCCAAAAAGCATGCTCTCAAAAAAGTTACTCTCTGATTTGAGATCGGCATTGGTCTTAGCGCCTTCATGCCGCTTCAAAAGTTCCAAACGCGCGCTGTTGAATGCTTTATCTACGATGGCCGGATTCGCAGTTCCCATCAATTGGGCCGCAATTTCGGCCATCTGACCGTAATCCCCGGCTGCCATGCGAGATAGAGCCGAGGGTAGAGAGAGACCTTTGTCTCCTTTATCGCCCCATTGCGCTTCGATAAATTCTTTACTCAGGCCAAAGTTTTCAATCAACCACGTTTGAATCGCGAGTGGCACTGTTCCATGCTCACCTCGGGCTTCGGTAGGAGCTGTTTCATTGTGGCTTCGTTTTTTTTGTGGCGGTGGATCCGCCGAAAAAGAAAGGTTCGATAAAACGATAAATCCAGCAAGAATCAAAGCGCGCATTGTCTTCCCCCAAAAAATTCAACGCTACTACCGACGAGAAATCTTATTTATTTAATGATACCCCTCTTCATTGCCCCGCATCCACACCATTCGACGACAGTCGTCGTATGCAGCGTGTCTTCAGCTGCCAATTTACGTCACCCTCTCTCCGACTTACCTCAAGGCAAGTTGCGACAAATTGCGCTCCCCTAATGGAATCATTTCTCTTGACCGGTTTTCTTCTTGTCTTTTGCGCTGAGTCACGAGTGCAACTTTATCCGTCGTTATAGAGCCCTCATCGCTTGCCATGACGCGTTTCTCAACGACTCCAAAGTTTCAAAAGTTTTCTAATCAATCGTCCACCACCGCCCACCCAAGAGCGTCGAAAAAACCAGGTGTATGGTCCACTCAAACAAAGGAGGCTCGAATGCAAAATCATCCCCTTCACGAGCAAGCCCTCTCGTTAGCAAAATGCTATCTGCATACCGAAGCAGCGCTTATCGATGTCTTACAGAAAATCCAGGCGCAGAAAGTTTTCCTTAAACTCGGTTATGCATCGCTCTTTCAATATTGCGTCGAGGCTTTGAAGCTTGCCGAGAATCAGGCTTACACGCTGATAGGAGTGTCGAGAAAGTGCCACGAAATTCCCGAACTACAAAAGGCTATTTCCACAGGCCATCTGAACGCCTCTCGAGCTAAACGTATCCTTCCCGTCGTCAACAACGACAACGCATCGCTCTGGATTGAAAAAGCCTCGACCCTTACTCAGAAAGAAGTTGAGCGGCAAGTTGCTGCAACGAATCCCAGACTTCTAGTGCAAGAGCGGGTGAAGCCTCGCTGTGAAGATCGAAGCATGTTGGTCACCGGTATTTCTGATTCGCACAAAAAGAAAATCGCCCGCATTCGCGAGCTTGAAGCACAGAGTACTTCGAAGCCCTGTGGCATCGAAGAGGCTCTAGATGCGATGGCATCCTTGTATCTCGAAAGAAAAGATCCTCTCGAAAAAGCGGCTCGCGCACTCACCTCAAGGCAAGTTGCAGTTTCAACAGCACCCGCCATCCAGAACAAAGACTCCTCCAAGCGCACGGCTATCCCGGCCCAAATCAAACACAGTGTTGTAAACCGCGACCAAGCAAAATGTCAGTTTCGCCTACCCACCGGCAAACTCTTCGGGGCTACGCAATGGGTCGACATCCACCATGTCCAACCCGTTTCCGACGGCGGTACAAACGCGCCAGAGAATCTAGTTCACCTCTGTCGCAGTCACCACCATGCGCATCACGTTTTCGAGAAACAGCGCGCCTAGGTCGATTGAAGAACAAGGCGGATACTAATCCTTCACATTTGGAGACCTACCCTTGAAAACAAAACTACTCCTTTCAACCGTCCTCGTCGGAATGCTAACCACCGCGAGCCTTCTGCTCCCGTCCTGCGGCTCTACTTCCGACAACGAAGAAACCGGGCAACAAGTGGGCGATGTGATGGCTTCCGTCGATGAATCAGGAGGCAGCTCAGGGTCTCTGGCCATGGTGCCAGCCGAAAGTATCCGCAAGACTTTCCACAGGCTCTCTCCGGCAGACGTTGCTCCAACTTGGTTTGAAACGCTGATAGAGCAAGAAGCAAACGCCACGTCCTGCCGGCTCGCTAACACCTTTGCCAGCTGCACAAGTAACGTCATCACTCGCACGTTCGGCGACTGTACGGTTGGCGGAGCGACTTTCTCTGGAACAGTTACTCTCACTTTCGATGATGCCGCTAGCAACAGTACCTGCCAGATGACGACGGCAGGACACTCCATAACCCGCGTTCCCGCTTTCACCGTTACCGGCCGACGGGGTGCCACTCTCACCGTCTCTAAAACGGGTACGGTTGGTCAAAAAATCACCAAAGGCTCTGGCTCAACTTTCACTTTTACTAACGACGGAATCCGCCGCGTCTTCACGACCGCCGCCGGCGCCACCACTTTCGACTTCACCACCGCGACGACTTCAGACATCACGGTCACTGGCACCAGCCGCGCCAGCCGCACGATGACCGGCGGTACGCTGCGCGTGACCAACAATCTCACCAACGTGACGTGCGATTACAGCCCAACGGCCGTGACTTGGGTCAGCACCTGCAATTGTGCAACCTCGGGCACCTGGTCCGGCAGCTGTTCCGACGGCAAAACAACATCTCTTGAGCTCACAGGCTGTGGCTCCGCGACGTTAACGACAGGTTCTGAGAGCGAATCGATTACTTTTGATCGGTGCGAAGGGGCGTAGAAACGCGGGGCGCTTTTTAGGCAAGGCAGTGGCGTCGATCGGTTTGTTCAAAAACTTTGAAGCAGTAAAACCAACTCCCTAATCAAAATCCTCGGGACTGGATTTTTTCTGACCTTCTAGCGTCGCTAAGCTCTTATGAGCAGCTTCAGTCGATCGCTTCAGTTCACCCTCATAGTGCTTGAGGATTTGAGCTTCCATGGCATTGCGCATATCCGAGTTGAGCGGATGGGCGATGTCACGGAACGTTCCATCTTTTCGCTTTTTGCTAGGCATAGCGACAAAGAGGCCAGAGTTTCCATTGATGATTTTCAAGTCGCGGACCACGAAGCAGTTATCAAAGATGACTGTAACGTAGGCCTTCAGCTTGTCTTCGTTCACCGGGAAGACTTTCACTTCGGTGATTTCCATTGCTGTTCTCCCTAAGAAGTCTGAAGACCCGCCACCAGTAAGGAATTCAATTACTTACCGGAATGTACGAGCCACCAGGCTTTTACAGCGAATAGATCGGCATTTTTCTTCAATAACTTGAGCGGCTTCGATCGCCATCGACCTCGACGGATACACGGCAAAACAAGTCGATCCACTACCCGACATATCGGCGTAAAGCGCAGGCGTCTGCCAGAGTGCGTCGATAACAGTTCCTATGTCTGGACAGATTTGTTCCGCGTAGGGAGTTAAATCATTTGCCGCGGTGAGTAGGAACTTCTTCAAAGTCTCTTCGGTGAAAAAATCCGGCACGTTGTCCTCAGGAACAGAAAACCGCGCGTTCTGTTCTTTGTACTTCTTAAAAACTTCGCCCGTGGAGCATGGGGTCGGAATCAGTACCAACACGAATGACAACTTGTCCAAAAGCTCCGGCGCCAAACCAATGGGCTTTTGCCGCTCTCCGATGCCGGTAATCCAGCTCGGGCGTGGATTTAAAAAGAAAGGAACATCCGCTCCCAGCTCAATCGCCAAATCATAAGCCCGCATCGACGGTATCCAACCGGCTTGCACCAAAGCGCGCAAAGTACTTCCCGCATCCGACGAGCCGCCGCCCAATCCCCCGCCAATAGGAATACGCTTCGACAGCGCAATATCCGCCGCAATTCCCGAGTAGCGAACCGCGCGCGTCACCAGATTCTCATTGCCGCGAGGCAAGTCCGACGGGATTGGCGCATCTTCCGCCCAATCCGCATTGAGTTTCACGTCTTCAACTAATTGCTCGTTGTGATGAACTCCGGTCAGCGCGATATCGTCGTAAACATCCAGCGGCCAAAACAAACTGGAGAGCTCGTGGTATCCATCCGGTCTACGCCCTGTGATCCGGAGACCCAGGTTTAGTTTTGCCGGTGCCTTAAATGATAGAGTTTCTGGACAAGTGGACACTGGGTAGTCACCTCTTACGGTTTCAATCACAACTCTAATACTTTGAGCTACTTATGGGAACAGTCCCACACGCACCGTGACCGTTCCCTTACACAGTGCTCATACAGTGGACGTTTAGCCCGCCCGACCCCTTCATAATCTTATTATAAATCAAATACTTAGCGCGCCGTCTCCCGGCACAGAACTTGAAGTTAATCCCCGTGATTGAGGGTACCGGACTGCGCTCACTTCAAGTGGACAGTTCGAAACGGGGATAAGTCGGTAATGCGCAATTCGCTGCAATACATTTACACCATCCTGGTATTTAGCGGCGCTCTCACGACTTCGTATTTGATGATCGCGCAGCAAGAGATGCGCAACCAAAACCGCACCGCGCAAAATCTCGATTCCACTCGTAGTTATAGACGAGAAGCCGCTTTTGATTCCGGCGTGACCAATCTTTTTGAAATTGAAAATGCGCTGTCAAAAGTTCCTGCGCAAACCGATCGCATGCCTGCTGATTCTCGTCGCAAATCGAACGAGGCAATGAATGCAACTCCTGCCAAATCGACTGGCGAGCGCTCTGGCGCTAGCGCAACGGCCGCTCCGTTTCCTTTCCTTCAGTAGTCATTCCCAGCTTGTTGGTGTAATTATTTGCCATGTCTGGCACCGCACTTATTTTTTCCGATGTGCATCTTCGAGATGCTGCCAGCGTGAAGACTCGCCTGGTCTTACGTTTCTTACAGGAAAAAGCTTCTCAGTTTGAGCGCATCTATATCTTGGGCGATCTCTTTGATGTGTGGCCGGGAACAAATGCGTTTCTCGTGCGCACCTTTCGCCCTGTCCTCGACACTTTGCGTGGACTGGTCCGCGATGGCCACCAGGTGCACTACCTCGAGGGTAATCACGATTTCAAGTTGGGGGATTTCTTTACCAACACCCTCGGAATCAAAGTTTACGAGCGCGAAATTATCGACGAATGGAACGGCAAGAAGATCTACATGCAGCATGGCGACTTAGGAAACCCAAAGGAAGTCGGTTACCGCGCCCTTCGTTATTTGCTTCGCCACGATGTGGTTCAATGGGTTGCTCATAAAGTTCCACCTGATTGGATTTACAGGGTCGGACAAAGTAGTTCGCAAATGAGCCGCAACTACCAAAAAAACAATGTCCCGGTGGAAGAAAAAATTCGCGCTATCTATCG
>JALHPX010000052.1 GCA_022842225.1 bacterium | reverse complement strand
ACGTTGACCGAATCCGACTGCACCACTCCCACTGGCGGGACGCGAATTCCCAATCGGCGACAGTACTCCTGCACTAGGCCGGGCCAGTAAGGTCCCTGCGCCACGGTGAGTAAATCTACCTTGAGCAGCTTGGCAATCCGTCGAGTACCGTGATACCTCAGCGCCAATAGAAACACTAAGGCGGCAATCGCTCCGGCGATAGCGCCCGTGGTTCCCAGTAAAAGTGCCAGAGGCAAACTGGTGAAGCCCACAACGTACGCCGCAAATAGCAGGCGACTAAAAAAGGCTCGAATGGCGGCCATTGGTGTTTCCTTCGATTTCGGATATCCTATCGACCCCGATGTTACCCGAATCGGTCGAATATCGGTAGCTGGCCATATAAATAGGAAGGCAAGGGAGATGTCTTTGAGTGCGGTACAGGATGAAGTGATCCGAATGGATTTCGGTCCGATCACTTCGGATCATATTCGGGAGTTTGCGGGAGCCACTCGCTCCACGCAATTTCAAAACACCCCGCTCACATTCCCTACGATTTTTCGTACGACTGAATTTCGCTGGTTGGATCGCTTAGACATCGACATGCACCAACTTCTGCACACCGAACAAGAGTACGAATATTTTGCTCCGCTGCGCGAGGGCGACGAGCCTTCTATCGCGACCCGCATCTCCGATTACCGCGAGCGACGGGGTTTACTCTTTGTCACTTTAGAAACCGAAGTCCATTGCGGCAGCACGTTAGCGCTGCGCGCTTATTCTGCCTTTGTGGTGCGCCAGGATGCCGGAGGAGCAGAGTAATGGCTTGGACGGTAGGACAGGCATTAGAGCCCTTGAAGAAAGAGCCCATCACTCGCGAGCAGCTCAAACACTACGCTAGTGCCTCGGGTGACAATAATCCCATCCACCTGGATGAATCGTTCGCCAAGGAAGCCGGCTTTCCTTCGGTGATTGTGCACGGCATGCTCTCGATGGCCTTTCAGGCCGATCACCTGCAATTGAATTTTCCGCCAGACCGCTATCAGGTGGGGCGTTTGAAAACCCGTTTTCGCAAAGTTACCTACCCCGGTGACGAGCTCAATTGCGAAGGCGTTATCCGAAAAGTGAAAGAGGACGGAGTGTTCCTCGTCGCTTTGCTGACTCGCAACCAAAACGGGGAAGTGACTTCCGATGGCGAGGCCGAAGTCCGCCTCCAAGCCCACTAAATCCAGGGACTGGAACTGCATTGCCGCGCTGTGTTATATGGGCGGCCTATGAAAGACAAAGGTCCCAAAACCCCGAATTTGATTTTAATCCCAGGCGGTGAAGACGCATTGGGCCCCATTACGCGTGAAAGTCTTTGGCCAAGTGCTGAGAATACCGCGCCTTTTTGGGCCGTCTGCGTGTTCTGGTCGACCAAGGCCTTGCTCTTGGCTTCGATGCTCTATTTTCTGTTTGGCTGATTTCTACTTCGAAATGATTTTGCCGACCGCTCGGACGTAAGTCCGGTGTTCGGCTTCCAGAATGCGGTCGGAGAGACTCTCCACCGTATCGCCGGGCAAGACAGGCACTCGCTCCTGGTCGATAATCGGGCCCGCATCCATCTCCTGAGTTACCCAGTGAACCGTACAACCGCTTTCTTTCGCCCCGGCATCCAGTGCCTGCCGCTGCGGGTGTAGTCCTGCAAATTTAGGCAGCAGCGACGGGTGAATATTCACCATCCGGCCTTCAAATTCCGTAATCACTTCGGGCCCCAAAAGCCGCATATAGCCCGCCAGGCAGATTAGGTCGGGGCGATGCTTCTTCATTTCACTGAGTAATTGCGTTTCGTATTCGGTGCGCAGACGGCCACGCGATTCGACAACGGTTGCGGGAATTTTCCAGTGAGCGGCGACGGCGAGTGCCGGGGCGTCTTTTTTATTACAAAGCAGCCCGGTGATACGGCAGCCCTTGAGCGTTCCGTCGGCAATCGCTTGGGCCAACGCGCCAAAGTTCGATCCTCTGCCCGAGGCGAGAACTAAAATGCGTTTCTCGCTACTCGATGACAATGCAATCCGCTCCGGAATTGGCTTTGATTTCGCCAATCTTCCACACCGAAATTCCGTGCGATTCGACGGTAGATTCGATTTTGCTGGCGTTTTCCGCGGGGCAAATCGCAATCATGCCGACGCCACAGTTAAAGGTGTCCCACATTTCCTTGTCCGAAAGGCCGGCTTGTTTTTGCAGCCACTCAAATAGCGGAGGGAACTTCCAGCTCTTCCGATCGATGTGTGCGGCAACGCCTTTGGGCAATACGCGCGGGAGATTTTCGAATAATCCGCCGCCGGTAATATGCGCGAGTGCGTGCAGGTATTTTTTCAAAGACTTCAAAGGCTCGACGTATAAATGCGTTGGCTTGAGCAGTGCCTCTCGCCACGTCACACCCGAATCAAACGGGGTGCGATCATCGGGCCGAATACCTGATTTCTCGACGACTTTGCGTACGAGCGAATAGCCATTGGAGTGCACCCCAGAGGAGGCGATGGCCAAAATCGTATCGCCTGCTTTTACCTTGGCAGGTCCCAGGCAATCCGCGCGTTCGGCGAGTCCAATGGCAAACCCCGCGAGATCGAAATCGTCGTTCGAATAGACTCCCGGCATTTCGGCCGTTTCGCCCCCGGCAAGGGAGCTGCCGCAGGCTTCGCAGGCTAACTGGATTCCCTTGAGAATCGACATCAGCTGCTCGCGCTCGAGTTTTCCGCAGGCAAAATAGTCCAAAAACAAAATCGGGTCGGCGCCGACGCAAATCAGGTCATTGACGTTCATGGCCACCAAATCCTGGCCGAGACCCGAGATATCTCCCCAATCGAGGGCTAACTTCGCCTTCGTGCCCACGCCATCGCAGCAGCTCACGAGGACCGGGTCCTCATAGCTTTTCAATTTGGGTCCTAAGAGGTAACTAGAGGCGTAGGGGCCGATGGCCGAATCGAGCAATGGATCGCGGGGACGCGTTTTTACGAACTGGCCAAATTCCGAAAGGATTTTGGCAGCTTTCCCTGGATCGACACCGGCTTTTTGATACGTGATTGTTTGGTCTTGTTCCAAAGCTCCTCCGAAAAAGAGGCGCAGCATACCACGAACCGAGCCCGTCGTGGCTAGGTGAGCGAATTTTTTAAGTTTTGCTTGACGAGTTTGCCCCCTAACCCCTAAATTTCTGCGGTTACAAAAGGATTTTTCCATATGAAAGAAGCCATTCTCGAGAAAATCGAAAACGAATTAAAGGGATCCAAGCATCCTAAATTTGCCGTTGGCGACAAGGTCAGCGTGTATGTCCGTTTGAAAGAAGGCGACAAAGAGCGTCTCCAAGCTTTCAAAGGCGTCGTGATTTCCAAGACTCCAAAGTCCGGTAAGGGCGCAGGAGCGATGTTCACTGTCCGCAAGATTTCTGAAGGCGTGGGCGTTGAGCGGGTATTCCCCATCAACTCTCCTGCTGTCGACCGAATCCAAGTTGATTCGTCGAGCGATGTTCGCCGTTCTCGCTTGTATTACCTCCGCGCACTGCAAGGTAAGAAAGCTCGCTTGAAAGAAGCAGAGAAGTTTGGCGATCTCGTAGGAGCAAAAGCAGCAGCTGTCGTGCCTACTGCTGAAGAACTCGCAAGCATTCCAGTAGAAGCGGGCGATGTCGAAGCAGCTCCAAAAAAAGATAAGAAGAAAAAAGAAAAGAAGTAAGTCCTAAGTCGTTTTTGGGACCGTCTCTTACGGGTTTTTGCATCTTAGATTATTCAACGTGTGGGGGCATACGTGTATTCGGAATCCGAGTGGGCACGTCTGTGTTGGGATCCAGAAAAGGAGTGCATAGGCCTGGGGCATCGTGTGCTTTGCGGTGTCGATGAAGTCGGCGTGGGGTGCCTCGCGGGGCCTGTCGTCGCCGCTGCCGTTATTTTAAATCCTCTGCAAATTCCCCAGGGCATTACCGATTCCAAATTGATCCAGCCGCGCAAGCGTGAATTGCTTTCTGAAGAAATTCAGAGAGTGGCAGTTGCGTGGGGAGTAGGGATCGCGGAAGTCGAAGAAATTGACACGATCAATATTTTTCACGCCGCCAAACGTGCGATGGAGCGCGCGGTCATGGCCTTGAAAGTGAAACCTTGCGTTTTGTTAGTGGATGGCAAGTTTCCAATCAAAAGTGACTTGCCGCAAAAGTGCTACGTAAAGGGTGATCTCAAATCCGTCTCGATTGGGGCGGCATCGATCATCGCAAAAGTCCGTCGCGACTCCATGATGACGGATTTTGATTCAAAGTTTCCCGGCTACGGTTTTGCAAAACACAAAGGCTACGGAAGTAAATTTCACCGCGAACAACTCCAGGCGCGTGGCAGCACGCCGCTCCATCGAAAAAGTTTCTCTTGGACGCCTGTTTGATCCTCTAAATGGGACAGGTTGTCCCGGCACGAGAGTTTTTGACCCGTTGTAATCCTTAAAACCAAACAGAACGAGCCGCAAACTTGCGGCACGGCGCTTGCAAACCGTGATGGCGAATCATCACCGGGAGCAATCGTCGATGGACAAACTGGATCAATCCACTAGCCGAGAATTTATTCCACTCGGCGCAATCGCCTTCTTAGTAACGATGGTTCTCGTTTACGCGGGAATTTGGTTCAGCATTTTTGCGCTAATGGCTGCAAGGGGGTAGGGCGTGGATCGTTCTGAGAAAATGGCGATATGGTTCGCCGTTCTTTTGATGGTTAGTTTTGCAGGGGCTTTGGTTTACGCGTTTTTCGGGTTGAACATTCGGTTCCCCGGTTGCGTCACCGATAGAACACCTTTTACCAAGGGTAAGGTCATTCAGCGTGGCGTCGGCGAGTACGAGGTGCAATACGTCGCCAAGATGTGGGCCTTCGAGCCAGCGGAATTAGAAATTCCGGTAGGTTCCAAAGTAGATATCTATCTCTCTAGTATCGACGTGAATCACGGCTTCCAAATCAAGTTTACCAACGTCAATCTCATGGCCGTCCCTGGTGCTGTGAACTACGCGCAGATCACTTTCGATAAGCCAGGTGATTACCCTTTGGTTTGTCATGAGTACTGCGGCGCGGGTCACCAAAACATGATGGGTATGATCCGAGTAAAACCCCGCGAATCCTCTTTATCTGGCGCAGTTCCCGAAAGTGATATCGGCATCGAGCAGCCAAAAGCCGAAGGGCAGCCGGCGGTTAGTGAAGCGAGCATGGCGTTGCTCAACGCCAAGGGCTGCACGGCTTGCCACTCTCTAGACGGCACACGCATGGTGGGCCCGTCGCTCAAGGGAGTCTTTGGGCGCGAGGAAGAACTCGAAGACGGCAGCAAAGTTACTGTGGACGAGGCGTACATCCTCGAATCGATCAAGAACCCGATGGCGAAGATCGTAAAAGGCTACCCCAAAGTCATGGTCCCAATGCCAATGACAGAGCAAGAAATCAAGCAATTGGTCGAAATTGTGAAAGGGATCCGTTAGGAGCGTTATGCAGAACAAACGTGTTGAAGTACCGAGTCATCTTCGTCTGATTATTTTGGTAGAAATATTACTACCTGTCTTACTCCTGGTTCTGGGCGTGTACCACGGGATGATCCAAACGCTTTACCGCGCGGGCATTATCAAGAGTTCTTCTTTCTTGGGGCTGGATTACTACCAAGGCCTCACTCTTCACGGCGTGGTAAATGCAGTTGTATTCACAACGCTCTTTGCGGTGGCATTTGGTCGCGCGCTAGTTCTGTATTCGCTGGGAGAACCTTCTAAGAGTGCTTCTTGGATCTCGTTTATTTTGATGATGGTAGGAACGGTTGTAGCGGCGATTGCCATGCTGGCTGGAAAAGCATCGGTGCTCTACACTTTCTATCCACCGTTGCAGGCGCATCCTGCTTTCTATATCGGAGCGACTCTGCTCGTGATTGGCTCTTGGGTAGCCTTTTTTAGTTGGGTGCCAGTGTATCTACAGTGGCGCAGAGAGCATCCGGGAGAAAAAACTCCGCTTGCGATTGTGGGCGTTTTCTCCACCTTTATCGTCTGGTTTACGGCGACGGTGCCTCTGGCTGTAGAGATCTTGTTTCTCATTCTGCCCTGGTCTTTTGGCTGGGTGGATGGAATCAATGTAACGCTTTCTCGTATCCTATTCTGGTTCTTCGGCCATCCGCTCGTCTACTTCTGGCTGCTGCCGGCTTACACGATGTACTACGTCATGCTGCCTAAACTCGCTGGCGGTAAGCTCTATTCCGATAAAGCTGGCCGATTTGTCTTCATGGTTTTTATTTTTCTCTCGGCACCTCTTGGATTGCACCATCAGTATAGCGACCCGTCGATATCTGCTGTTTGGAAATGGATCCACGGCATCTTCACTTTAGGAGTGGCCGTTCCTAGCTTTATCACCGCGTTCACCATCGCGGCCTCCTTGGAATATGCGTCGCACTTAAAAGGCGGCAAAGGGCTTTTTGCCTGGTGGTTTAAACTCCCGTACTTCAATTCCAAAAACTATCTCTTTGGATATTTTTTCTGCGGGCTGTTGTTGTTCTTAGTCGGCGGAGTCACGGGGATTATTAATTCCTCACTGAGTATGAATGGTGTTGTACACAATACGTCGTGGGTACCTGGACATTTCCACACGACGTTGGGCGGACCAACGTACTTGGCGTTTACTGGGATGACACTTTTCTTGGTCACGTCGCTCACTGGGAAAAAGCTCGCGTTTCCCAGATTAAATGTTGTCGTGCCGTATCTCTGGCTGATTGGTACCTCTCTATTTTGCTGGGCCATGTCGACGGGCGGGCTGTCCGGCCAACCCCGTCGTACAAATATGGGGCTAACTTATACCAATCCCGAATCTCCGCTCTACCAAGCGGATTGGGTGTGGACGGCGAATATATCGGCGGTAGCGGGAGTGATGATGTTTCTCTCATTTGCGATATATTTCATGGTTGTAATCGCGACCCTGATGAAGCGGTCCACCGAGCCAAAAACCTTGGACTTTCCTATCGCGGAACCGCTGCACGATGAACCAGCCGGTGCCTTTACGAATTTCACACCTTGGCTCGTCACGTCGGTGGTGTTTCTAGTGATTGCCTACGCGCCCCCGTTGATGACTTTTTCCGACGGCACCTTTGAGAATTCCAAGCGGTTCTCTCCCGAGAGCCCGGTCCCCGCCCCCGTGGAGCAAAAGCCGTGAGGAACTTCGGTTGGATGGGATGGATTGCGTGCCTGGCTTTGGCGGTGCAAACCGCTAGCGTGTGGGGCAACACTCCATTCCCGCCCAATCAAGAAAAAACTTTGGGAAAACCCTTGCCCGATGTGCATTTTACCGACGATAGCGGTAAGGCGTTTCTTTTGAGCGAGCTGCGCGGAAAGCCATTGTTTCTCAATCCAGTTTTTGCATCCTGCAAACATACTTGCAGTCCCATTATTCAAAACCTCAAGAAAGCACTCCCCGAAGGTGCGAAGCTAGGAGTGGACTACAATCTGCTTACGTTCTCGTTCGATCCCCAGGACGACGTGGTGCGTATGCAGACGTTGCGTAAACAGCATGGACTGGCGGCGGAGTGGAAGCTCGCTGTTGGCAACAAAGACGAAGTGCGGCGGCTATTAGAGGCGCTGGATTTCCGCTACATGACTCTAGAGGAAGACGGCTTTGCTCATTCCAATTTTGTCGTCGCAGCAGACCAGGATCAGAAGATTCGGTTTTATCTCTTGGGCGTAAGCCAAGACCCCGGCATGGTGCTGCGAGCACTGGAAGCTGCCCAGGGGCGGGGCCAGTGGAAAGAGCGATTTAGGATAATTTTGTTCTTTGTTTCGCTAGCGGGCCTGCTGGCATCTGCATGGTTCATCATGCAAGTCCGCTCCCGTGTTCATGCCAGGCGCCAAACGGCGTGACGGAAAATCGGTCTGACAAAGACCGTCTTTTAGCTTCGACAACCGGAGTGCCCTCGAAAATTCTGGCCATGGTGTTGCAAAAGCCCTGGGGATGGAATCGGCTTTACTACCTAAGCGCGCCATCGAAAAAGTATCGCGTGGACGCCAGTTTGAAGATCTTGCCGCCGAGTACTGCAAGTCAAAAGGCTATCGGATCCTCCACCGCAATTATCGTCATGGCAGGTTAGAAGCCGACATCGTCGCCAACGCCGAGCAGTCTCTCATCATCGTGGAAGTCAGAGGGCGGACTACCGCGACTTTTCGTGCGTCCAAAACAATGCACCCCAACAAACTAAAGAGGCTGGGGGCTTTGGCTCAAATATTGGGCAGGAGATACCGCGCGCCCAAGATACGTCTAGAGCTACTGGAAATAATTCCGGTGCGGGGGCCGTTGCCGTCGGAAGCTCTCAGCACCGATTTGGCGGCGCACGTCTTCCGAACGTATCGGCTGCAATAGTGAATCAAGAGGAATGGGGCAAGTTTAAGCGTCGGCTTCGGGCTCGGTGCCTGGCTCCGAGCCGGAGTCAGTCTCAACCGCTGCCTTTTTAGCCGCGCGCCGAGGCTTCTTTTCAACGGGGTGAGTGAAGCTAGTAATCGCTTCGCCTTCCGTTTCAAAGATCTCGAACGGATTGCGAGTGGTTTCATACGCACGGAACATGCGATGAAATTCGGTCGACAGCTTGCAGAGCCGGGGCTTCGGCTTGCGAGTGTTGAATCGCTTGAGGATAGTGATGAATTGATTGATGCCGCTGGAGCCAACGAACTTCAGTTTCTCCATATTGAAGACCACCTCAGTCTCCGGTGTGTCGCTCATCATGGCGTCACACTTGTCGTGAAACTGTTGGGTGGTTTCAAAATCCAAATGGCCTTCTAGTTCGAAAACGGTAATATTACCGTCCTTACGGGCTCTCAGAATCATATGGATCTAGTATAACGTAAAAATGGACCAGCCTAAGCTTTACATTATTGCCACGCCGCTCGGAAACCGTGAGGACATCACGATGCGAGGGCTTGGGTATTTAAGGTCCCTGGTTCGTTTTTGCGCGGAAGACACGAGAGAGTTCCGCAAGCTTCTCAATATCTTGGGCATCCGTTCAGAAGACAAAGTGATCGCATCTTACGGAGATCACAACGAAGAACGCGCCATATCGCGCGCGCTGGAGTGGTTGGAATCGGGCAAGGACGTCGGATTCGTGAGTGACCGCGGCACGCCGGGCATTTCGGATCCAGGGGCCCGTCTCGTGGATGCCGCGTGGAAGAAGGGTTTTGGCGTTGTGCCAATTCCGGGGCCCAGTGCAGTGACCTGCCTCTTTTCGGTAGCCGGTTTTTCCCACGGCCGATTTGTTTTCTTGGGCTTTTTGCCTGAGAAAAATTCCGACCGGCAACATTGGATTGATGAGGCGCGTCGCGTCTCAATGCCTTTTTGTCTCTACGAATCTCCCCGCCGCGTCCAAGAAACGGTGCGTTGGCTCGCTAACGAGTTTCCCAAGGGCGAAATCGTCTGGGGTAGGGAGATGACCAAGTTTTTCGAAGAGTATAAGCGTATGCCTTTGGCGGAAGCAGCAGCCCTCGAATGGACGGAGCTTGGGGAATACTCCCTCTTTATCGACCCTGGCCCTTACGAAAAGCCCGAAGACGATGGTTGGCAAAAAGAAATCGAGCACCGCCTGCTCCCCGACAAAGCCTGGGCAAAGCTCGTCTCAGAGCGCTACGACATCCCATCCAGCGAAATCTACAACGCACTGCAAAAACTAAAAAAAACCTAAAAGGTGCCCATCTACTTTTCGGCGGGCCGGAAAGTAGATGGGCACCTTAAGAGGGCGGGCAATTGTGTCGATAAGAACATTGTGCGACTTCCATTTTTCATCATCATGGCCTTTTTATCGACTTGGGGAGTCACTCGCCCTGCCTTTGCCGCTGAAGGCGTTATCTTCCAGCCGATTTATCGACTGAAACTTTCAGACAAAGAAGAAGCTACCTATCGCGATTACATCGTGAGTGTGGGCACGCGCCAGGGCGTGCAGGTGGGAGATGTTTTAGACGTTGTACGTGCAGTGTCCGCGTCGAATGACTTGTGGGGAGGCGTGAGCCCTCTCCTGGAAGTGACGATGGGCGAGGTAAGGGTAATGGCGACCAGTCCGTCGGGTAGCATTGTCCGGATGGTAAAGCAAAACAGTTTCGAAACGATCCCCATGATGCAGTACGCGCGGTTTATGGTGGGGGACTCGGTGCGTACAAAGATCTCGTTTGCCAAGCCGGAATAGCGCTCTTTACAATGGGACTATAACCACACATGCAACCTAGTCTTCTTTTGAATGCTGGTTTCGAGCCCCTGAGAATCATCACCTGGCAACGGGCGTTTATTCTCGTGTACCAAGAAAAAGTCGAAGTTCTGGAGAAGTACGAGAACATCGTCCACACGGTCACTCGAAACTTTGAAGTACCAGCGGTGCTGCGCTTGCGCCAATGGGTCAATCTCAAACGGCGTCCGCCCATCATTCGTTTTTCTCGCGCCAATGTTTACGCGCGCGACGAACACCGCTGCCAATATTGCTACAAGATGTTTGCCGACCGCGAGCTGACGTTGGATCACGTGGTGCCCGTGGTGCGTGGTGGGAAGAAGACTTGGGAAAATATCGTCGCAGCTTGTCGCATCTGTAATCAGAAAAAGGGCGATGCCACCCCCGACGAGGCAGGCATGCAGTTGTGGCAGTTTCCACGCGCGCCGCGCTGGCTGCCCGGCCATGTTGGCCCTCTTCAAATCAAGGGCCATCCACCGATTTGGGAGCCGTATCTCGGCATCGGTTCGAAATGAACCCACGCAATCCAAAATCTATCTTTCTCGCATTGCTATTCGGGATTTTTGTTTTGGTGAGTGGCTGTAGTTCCGAGCCCACGCTGACTCCCCAGCAGCGCCAGATTCTGCAAAGCCGGTTCTTCTCTGGGCTTTCGTACAAAGATATTTTCCAAGTAGCCATCGAGATGTTGAAAGACTCGGGCTACCAAACCACGCAGGCCGATCTCGAACAGGGGATTATCGTTGCGTCGGTGCGAGCGAATACCCCCCTTTCGTTCTCGACCCGCTTTGGCAGAGACAGCCACCAAGCGCTTCGGCAAGGCGAGCGAATGGAAGCTCTCTTAAATCTAAAGAGTGTCGATGCCGACAACGTCGGCGTGCGGCTGTCTTTGCAGTTGCTTCCCGAATATAGTTTGGGAGTTGTGAGCGGTGAAGAAGTCACTGATCCCAAAACCTACCAGCGCTTCTTCGGTCATCTACAAGCGCTCATCAAGAAACGAATCGCTCAAAACGCAAAACGCTGATTAAAGCGCGGTGCTTAGCATCGTACGAATACGATCTTTTGGCTGATTGCCATTGAGTTCGTTGATCTTTTTTCCATCCTTGAAAAGAATCAAAGTCGGAATGCTGCGGATGCCGAATTTCATCGCCACATCGCGCGCTTCATCGACATTGAGTTTTCCAAAGCGGATTTTGCCTTGGTACTCCTGCGCCAATTCTTCAATGACCGGCGATAACGCACGGCAGGGAGGGCACCATTCCGCCCAGAAATCGACCAAAATAGGCTCGTTTTCTTTTTCAACTTTGGCGGCAAAACTAGCTTCGTCTAACAGCATCACATGATCGCTCATTTGAGATCTCCTAGGGAAA
>JALHPX010000051.1 GCA_022842225.1 bacterium | reverse complement strand
TGGTTTCCGAGCTCTTGACTCATAGCCTGGGGCGCCGCGTAGGCGATGCCGGTCGCGGACAAGGCGAGCGCCGTCCGCAAAACCAAAATCAGAATCAGAAAAACGCTGGTCATGGTGGCGGTGGACACGGCAACAATCGTCGAGGCGGTGGTGGAGGCGGCGGACGCGGACAGCGCGATCGCAACTATCACGATACGATGGGCAAGACCGATAATTTCTTGGAATACGTTCGCAACTTAGAAAAGGGCGGCGGCTATAAAAAGCGCTAGTCGTTTTCTGTAAGTTTAGACGGCGGACGATTCCTCAACGTCTCCACGTAATCTACGAACAGTGCGCCGGGATCAAAGCGGTACCGCTCCAGGTACGCCAAGTGATCTTTGAGCGGAAGCGCCTTTAGTTGTTGGCCAACTTTTCCTCCCTCCCATAGGGTGTGCTCCTTACGAATTTCAGCCTTTATTTTCAGCACGTGCTTTTCATCTAGGGGGGGAGACTCGTCCTCCGTCTCAAAATCCATTGCGGCGCGGGCAAAGCAGACAGCGTTACTAAAATGGAGAGGGACTGTCGTTTTATGAGATGATTTTATTATGACCCGCAGCTTACAGCGATTCAGGGCGCACCTAGTCCTGACTTTCTTAGCGATGGTCGTTGTCTGCGGCCAAGCCTTTGCTCCAGACAACGAGTTTCAAATGCGCCTCGCGCAGGCTGTTGCCGATTCGGACAACCCGGCTGCGTTTTCGTTCTTAAATGAAATCAACGATCGCGATCTTCGCCTTTTGGCGCCCAAGGTTTTTAACGTCTACTTGAGGACTTGGGGACAAATGCGGTCGTCAAATTTTCGCGAGAGCTATGTACGTTATCCGCTTATTCTGGGTGTCTTGGGTGAGCTCTATTTAAACGTCCACGAGCGCAAGTTAGCAGCGGAAAAGCCGGGCAGTGAGTTTCTCGATACCGAAGCGTACGATGCCAAGAATATCGATGGTACCCGGCCCGATGGGCTCGTGATTCGACGCCAGGCCGATGGCGTACTGGTCGAAAAAATTATCGAATCCAAAATGGGGACTGCCCCCTTTAGTGCTGCACAACTTTACGGCTTCGTTCGGGTTTGGCAGATCGTCGGACTGACTCTGCCCGATGGCAAACATTACGACCCCAAAGAAATCCGCATCCAGATCGATGGAGAATCAGTTCCATTGATGTCCCTACCTCTTTCCGCCGAGCCTGCGCCCACTTTGGCACGCCTGGAAAAAGCAGTGACCCTGTACACGAGTCACCCTCCGGCAGCGGGGTTTGCCGGCACGGTAGTGCAAACCCCTTTTACGACGGCACAAGCGGTTACTGTCTCCAAGCGGTTTATGGGGTACGCGTGGTTGGGAGCTCGGGCCACTCCAGAAAGAGTGACCTCGGCTCTGTCCAAGCAACGCCCCCTTCCGAGGGCGTTTTATCCCAAACGCAAAATCGCCGAACCCAAGATCCGCACCCGCATCGATCGGCCCGCGCGGGATTTGACACTGCCGCCTTCTATTCTCTACCCGCCCGAAACAGAGTGGGGAGAGCTTGCTGCTGCGGAAGTTCGCAAGAAGGACGCTGATGCTGCCAATTTGACTACTGGAAAGGCCGAAGAACTCGAAACGGAAGCCGTCCCCGCCAACGACAATTCGTTGATCAAATATATCGAGCAGAACCTTGAGTTTCCTAACAGTGCGCAACGCGCATTGGTGCGCCACATGAATGCCGTGGGCGGACGCATGTTTGTCTTCGCAGAAATGTTGGACGAAGCCACCCAGCGCAAGCTTGCCGCTAAGGGAGTGCTCCCCGCCATCGGACCCATGGAGCATTGGTTAGATAAAGTAGATGTGGTTGAAAAAGAAAGCGAGGCCAAAGCAGTCTTGCGCACCTATCTCGCGGTCTACGGCAAAAAAGATCCGGTCCGCTTGTTGGAGAGGCTAAAGCTCAGACCTGCATGGAGTGAGTTTTTCAGTAGGAATTCGGTGGAGTCACTAAGGGACACTGTCTGCCATGACAACTTGGGTTTGCTAAGCCCTCGCGACCCAGCGGGCGGCGAAGGCTTAGCTCCAAGCGAATAACTATTCTTGCGAAGAGAAGAATTCCTTCGAACCGACGGTATCGGCTTTCATGGTCTTCTTGCCGGGTTTCCAGTTTGCTGGGCAAACCTCGCCGGTTTTTTCTACTTCTTGCAGCGCCTTCAATACGCGCAAGACTTCTTCGACGTTCCGTCCAATGCCAAGGTCGTGCACTAATTGATAGGCCACCATGCCTTGCGGATTAATCAGGAACAATCCACGCAGCGTGATTCCCGCATCCAACAGCACTCCATAGGCACGGCCGATATCTTTCTTGATGTCCGCCAAGAGTGGGAATGAGAGTTTGCCAATCCCGCCGACATTGCGCGCCTTTTGCGCCCAAGCAAGGTGCGAGAATTTGCTATCGACGGAGCAACCGACGATTTCGCAGCCAGATTCTTTGAAGCTTTTTACGGCATCATCAAATGCGGTGATTTCCGTTGGGCAGACAAAAGTAAAATCGAGCGGGTAGAAAAACAGGCAAACCCATTTTCCTTTATAGTCCGAGAGTGCGATTTCCTTAAAATCCTCACCAATCAAAGCCTCGGCTTTGAATTCGGGGGCTTTGCGCTGGACAAGACTTTGAGTCGTGATTTCCATGTATCCTCCATGTTTACAGTTATAAAGAAATCTTCTGGCCGGAACGTAGCTGGTCCCATCCATAGGGTCAAGGAACGGCGGCCCTCCTTGTCACAGGGGTGAAAAGAATCTGTACAGCGATTTAGGTTGTTATTTCCTATGCTTATCGCGGATTAGAGGAGTGCGTCTTTCAGAGTCGTCTAATCGTTAACACTCCCAGTGCACGTTGCCGGCGCAAATCCGGGAGTGGCCCGCTTGGTATACCGCTTGCAAACTCTCCATGCTGGAAGCGTGTAGAACCGCACGCCCATTGTTCAAGGAGTGGTTCGATGAAGATGATGTTGAGATTAAGCGTTTTGAGCATGATGATCGCGGCAAGCCTGTCTGCGGTAGAACCTACGTCCACTTCGCACGCTGGTGCGTCTGGACAGCAGCCTGCTGCAAATTCAAGCCCTGTGGTGCAACCACCTGCCAAAGATCCAGTAGCTGAACTGGTGGATAAGGTGAATGCCTGCGTGCCTGGTCGCTCTGGCATTGATGTCGCTGAAATTACAAAGCAATTGCTCGCTAAGTAATTTTATCGCACGGTTTATTGAGACCGCAGCGCTAGCTTTTAAAATATAGGGAGGCTTTACGTTTGACTCAAACGGAAGCCTCCCTATATTTCGTTCATGCAGGAAACCCCAAATTCCGGTCAGCAAGCTCGAGCAGGAAGCTCCAGTCAGCCCTCAAGCTCGGCGAAAGGCTCCGGCAGTCTCGTGACGGTTTCCGAATTGCTCCCGCCCAATCTGTTTTTAATTCCCGTTTCTCATACAACGCTCTTTCCCGGCATGGTCGTGCCTTTGATTTTGCCCGAAGGAAAGCTCTCTAAGACGATTGAGTACGTCTTGGAAGGGGCAGGCTATGTCGGCGTGATTCTGATTCAGCCGGGTGACGAGCAGGCCGTAGCCGTGGGACCTGGCAGCGCCATTGCGGCGGCCTTGGGACGTCCCGAAGTGGCACCTACGCCCGCGGGCACTCCGCCTGCCGATCGCGGTAATTTCTTACGCTATGGAATAGCGGCCAAAGTTTTAAAGAAGATCAATCTCCCCGATAATCAGGTGAGTGTTTTGCTCTCCGGCCTTGAGCGGTTTGAATTAAAAAACCTCGCCAGCTCCGAGCCCTATTACGTCGGCAATGCCGAATACCTGCATGACTCCATCGAGCGCGGCACCGAGCTGGAAGCGCTGATGCGCAGCTGTCTGCAGCAATTTAAATTAGTTTCAAAAGACAATCCTCTCATTAGCGAAGAAGTAAAAGTCGCGCTGGTGAACGTCGACGGCCCCGGCAAACTCGCCGATTTTATGGCGTCGGTGCTGATCCGTGATTCCGAGGTTTACCAAGAGTTCCTATCGACCACGGACGTCCAAGCGCGTTTGCACATGCTGCTCGTGCTTTTGAAAAAAGAGCAGGACGTACAAGCGGTCCAGAAGAAGATCCAGGAAGACATCAACGACAAAGTCACCGAAGCGCAGCGTGAATATTATTTAAACGAACAGCTGAAAAGCATTCAGAAGGAATTGGGTCGTTTCACCGACGAGCGCGCGAAGATCACCGATAAGTTTAAGAAACGGCTGGAAGGCAAACAGCTCAAGCCCGAAGTGCAGCAGCGCCTGCAGGAAGAGATTGAGAAACTGCAGAACCTACACGAGCAAAGCTCGGAGTATTCGGTTTCGCTGAATTACTTAGATTGGGCGACTTCCTTGCCCTGGGGCGTGCGCAGTGAAGAAAACCACGACTTAAAAAACGCGCGCAAAGTCTTAGATGGCGATCATTTTGGGCTGAAAGACGTGAAGGAACGAATTCTCGAGTTTCTTGCTGTGAAGAAATTAAAAAATAATTCTTCGGGCACGATCCTCTGTTTGGTTGGTCCCCCCGGAACGGGAAAAACCAGTTTGGGTAAATCCATTGCGCGCGCTTTGAACCGCAAATTTTTCCGGTTCTCTGTCGGCGGTATGCGCGACGAAGCCGAGATCAAGGGCCATCGGCGCACGTACGTGGGCGCGATGCCGGGCAAATTGATTCAGGGTTTGAAACGCGTTGGCACGCAGAACCCAGTCTTTCTTATCGACGAGATCGACAAGATGGGTACGAGCTGGGCATCGGGTGGCGATCCTGCTTCCGCATTGCTTGAGCTCTTGGATCCCGAGCAGAACCCAGAGTTCTTGGATCACTACCTCGACATCCCGTTTGATTGCTCGGACGTGTTTTTCATCACGACGGCCAACACTCTCGAATCCATTCCGCGTCCGCTCTTGGATCGGATGGAGGTAATCGAATTGCATGGCTATACCGACAGCGAAAAAATGCACATCGCACGTCAGTACTTGGTCCCCAAGTCGCTCGAAAAAAATGCGCTGAAAAAGAACCAAGCTAAGATCAACGACACCGCGATTCGCTTTATTGCCGCCCGGTATGCGCGCGAGTCTGGCGTGCGCAATCTCGAAAAGCAGATGGATCGGATTTTTAGAAAAGCGGCTTTTAAGATCGCCACGGGCAAAGCCGAGAGCGTGAATGTCGATGACGAGAAACTCGTTGAGAAATACCTAGGCCCTCCGCCCTTTATCCCCGAAACCGCGTGGCAAACCCCGTCGATTGGAGTGGCTACAGGCTTAGCTTGGACCGCTTATGGCGGCGAAGTGCTGATGGTCGAAACGATGCTGGTGCCAGGCAAAGGCGGCCTAGTAATGACCGGTACTCTGGGCGAAGTGATGAAGGAGTCCGCTTCGATTGCCTATAGCTTAGTGCGTAAGCAGGCCAAGGCATTAAAGCTCGAGGATAGTTTTTTTGAGAAGAATCAGATCCACATGCACGTACCTGCGGGTGCGACGCCCAAAGACGGCCCGTCTGCTGGCGTTACGCTCGTTGCTAGCATGTATTCGCTCATTAGCGAGACCGCTCTCAAGCACGGTATTGCGATGACGGGCGAAGTTACTTTAAGTGGGCGCGTACTGCCGGTGGGTGGGATTAAAGAAAAGCTATTGGCGGCTAAGCGCTCGGGCATTTTCACCGTGATTATTCCGGCAGCCAATGCCAAAGATCTCAAAGAAATCGACGCTGAGACCAAGAAGGGGCTGAAAGTTTTGAAGGCGGCCCATGTGCGCGATATTCTGCGGCTTTCTTTCCCCAAGCCTAAGCTCGTCACACGCTCAAAACCACTGCCGAAACCGGCCAAGAAAGCGGCTGCGCTGGGCCGGGCCCTTCACTAGAACCTTTTAAAAAATTGGTGTACTGTCGGGGGTCAGTGGGAATCTTCAAACACTTACGCTCTGTTCTGGGGATAAACCCAAAGTTGTTATTCCGAAACGAGGAGAATTCTACAGTGTCTTTCGAAAACGAAGTCCGCTTAACTCGAGTCAATCCTTCTGAAATCGAGGCGTTGAAAAACTACGTCGCGGAACTCTACAAGCACGACAACGATTACGAATGCATGGTGAATATCGGCGATGGCGTCACGAGCCTGCTTCGCAATGAAAATCTCGCGACCCCTTACTTCATCACTCGCGGCATTGAGCGCATTGGATATGTGATTTTGACCAAGTACCACAGCGTCGAAAAGGGCGGACTGACCATGTACATCGACGAACTGTATGTGGAAGAAGAACTCCGTCGTAAAGGTGTGGGAAAACAAATTCTGTCGCGCATTCTAGAAATCGCGCGCGGCGCAGGTGCAAAGCATTTGTGGGTACAGGCCGAGCCTTACAACGAGGCCGCAGCAAAATTCTTCGAATCCCAAGGATTCCACAAAAATCCCAACGTGAACTTCGAGATGCCGCTTTAGTGCGTGGGTGCTCGTCGCGCGGTAGCGGTTCGCAGCCGCGCCCACTCGATCGACGGGCTACCTCGACGGAGCTCATACGCCCGCCGCTCGGCTGGTCGCGGCTGCGAACCGCTACCGTGGGTCGCGCACATACGGACTAGGGCAAAATCTTAAAAAAGAGTTATGCGAATAAGTGTTGGCGGAGGCGGATGCCTAGGGATGGGAAGACCGGGTAGTCGAACTTCATTTTTTTTGCGGCGGTGATGGATTTGTCGAGGTCCTCGACGTCCATGCAGAGAATGCCCATTCCGAGTTCAGCCCATTTTTTTGCGAGTTCCACTTGGCCGTCATTGGCTTCGCCATAGCGGATTTGTTTTGGAACGATGATCGTGGGCTTTTTAAGGCGGTACAGGAGCGAGAGCATGCCCGTGCCGGCATGGGAGACCACGACCTCGGCGGCCATCATTTTTTCTTCCAGCGCGGCGGGAGTCATGGTGCGGACGAATTCAAAATTGGGAATGGCGGTACTCGAACCTATCTGGCCAAAAAACCGATAGCGGTGCGATAGCCCACAACATGTCGCAATCAGCGGGTCGAAATGCCCCGTCGAAACGGTCACAAAAATCACGCAGCCTCCGAGAGAACCCATCCACCATATTCGGCTTTGGGTCCATACGCCCCAAGTAATTCAGGCCACTGAACATAGAGTTTTTCGCAAATGGGGTAGAGCATGCGGCCGGTGATGCTGGGCGACCAAACTTGGTTCATGCACTCGACGTGAAAAACTTTGGCGCCAAAGAGTTTGGCGGCGTAACAGAAAAAAACCACGTCCGTGGCGCCCAACGAAACCACACTGTAGGGGCGGATTTTTGCCGCCCAGTAAAAAGCCAAGACCAATTGGTAGAGCGCTTTCACTGGATTTAGGAAGCGGTGTTTGCCTAGCCACGAGAATAAGTATGGCAGCACAACCACCCCGACGCCTGATTTTTTGAGTGCTGGGACTTCGGGACCCCACGTCGTCAAAATCCAATCGGGTGTTTGACCGACCTGCTCAAAGAGCATGCGAGCGTTTTGCCAATGCCCGCCGCGGTCCGTCACGAGGGCAATAGGTTTTTCAGAGAGGGGACGCGCCATGAAGAAACTATCGTAACACTGTGTGTTTTATTCCGCTAAACTTGCCGCGGCAGGGATAGGAGAATAGTTTTTTCTTTGAGGAGGATTTTATGATCGATGAATCAAAAATTTTGAAAGTCGGAGCGACCGCTCCCGGTTTTTCGGTTAAGGATCATTTTGGCAAGACGGTCACCTTAAAAGATCTCGCCGGCAAAAAAGTAGTTCTGTGGTTTTATCCCAAAGCGGATACCCCGGGATGCACGGCGGAAGGTTGTGCATTTCGCGATCGCGCGAGTCGGTTTGCAGAGAAGAATACCGTGGTGCTGGGGGTTTCGTTCGACACTGAAGCAGAGAACAAAGCTTTTGCCGATAAATTCGGTTTTGAGTTCCCTCTTCTCTGCGATACGTCGCGCGCAATTGGCTTGGCCTATGGCGCCTGTACTACTGCAACGGACAAATACGCACAGCGGATCGGTTATATTATCGACGAGAAGGGCAAGATTTTGAAAAGCTATCCCAAGGTGGATGCAGCGAAATTCCCCGAGACGGTGCTGGCGGACTTGAATTAGGGCCGACTGAGGCGCTGGTAGATTTCTTCGAGGAAGAGTCGCTCGCGGCCCACGTAACTTGAGAGCGATTCCATTCGGCCCTTGAGTTGAGGGGAAGCTACTAATTGGCTAAAGGATGGGTTTTCGCCTTCAAATACTTCGTCTTCGAGTCGCCTGAGCGCTTCTTCGGCGCCAGCCATCCGATCTTCTGCCCGATTGATATTGTCGCGAATTAAGAGGCCCGTTGCCGTGGGCAACCCACTGGAAGTGAGTACCGTCGGCGCCATGAAAAGCTCTGTGCGCGAGCGATCGGTAAAGGCGGTGTGCACCTGTGTGCGGCGATGCTCTAAGTCCTGTAAGAGCAGCGAATCGACGGTAACCGTGGTGCCCGGGGTGAGGCGGCGGGTAAGGGCGAGATCCAGATAGCGGCTGACAAAGAGTTTTTGCACGCTGGAGCGTATATCGAGAATACTCGTCCAGTCTTTTGCAAGCGGCTCTTCTTCTTTGACGAACTGTTTTACGCTTCGACGAATGGAGTCCACCGGGGAAGGTGTGACCACGGGCGACGGCTCTGGAATTAAAAAGGTGCTGGTACGTGCAATCGGCTCGACTTCGAGTAGCTCGCGCGCCTCCCCGCTGTGGCCTGGTTTAATCAACGTTTCGACTAAGAGATTTAAGGCTTCCCGACGAAGATTGCCGTCGAAATAGGCAGGTCGATAAGTTTTGATCTCCTCAGATTCGGATTCCGTCGGCAAGGTGTTGGAAATGATGCTCCCGAAAAGTCCTGCTACTGGGTATTTGCCCTTAGTGGAAAAGGGCGTCAGTACTCCCTGATGATCGAGCGGGTCCGGCAAGGGAATTGCGAGTAGAGTGAGCGCAACCATTTTGTCACGCAAGAGACCGCGCAAGACAGTGCTGCCATCCTCTGGGTCGAGGACATCGCGATCGGGATAGTCAGAAAAGAGCAAAATCTCTCGCAACGCTTCAACAGCTTTTTCTTTCGCGGAAGTGGCATCGTTTAGCACGTTGCGGATTTTGTCCTGGTCGAGATAGCGCTTCAGAGGCGGGGCTCCGGGCCCATCCCAGCGTCCAGAAGCGGGTTCATCTCGACGTGGGCGGATCTCAATTTCGGAACAAGAGCGATCGTCTTTCTTGTCACAGGGGCCATCCGCCTCGATTCGCTGGCCGGCAATATTCCAAAGCATTTCGTAGTCGTGCGATTCAGCCGCGTTTATGAGCGAAACGGCGTTGTCATGCGCGATACGGATGGGCAATAGCAATGCCATGAGGACGTTGTCGTAGTGTTTGGGCTCTTTGGGGAACAGCACCTGATCCCATCGTGGGTGATAGACCCAGAAACTTGCAAAATAACGACTGAGTTGGCGGCGGATCATGTCCGTAAGCGACGAGCCTTGGTCGTAGGCCTGACACAGTCCGTAGCGCCCGGAGATACGATCTTCATCGGAACAAAAAAGCAGATTGCGCGTGAGGGCCTGTTGTCGCACGTTTGGGTCGGCAGAGTAGGCGTAGCGCACGGCCTCCTTGTCGTAGTCGCCGATGTCGGTAATCGGCTCGGGCGAGAGCGGATAGTCCATCACGGTGGAGGAGGCTGTACCTGGTGAATGGTGGTTCACATCCACGGAGCCCATAAAATTGTGGCGCAAGCCAATAAGCGAATGTCCCAACTCATGGAAGATCAAGTTGCCAATGACCGCTGTTTCAATTTCGGCTGTCGTTTTAGTGGCTGCATCCGGCGGCTGCCAGCTATCGATTCCTGAGATGAAGCAATTGTGCGCGGCTTTGGCAAAGCGGCTCCGCGAGGCTTCGAGAGACGGCAGCACCAGAAGCGGTTCCCGGCCAGAGTGGCTGAAAGATTGGAGCACGGTATCGGCTTCAAAATCATTGCGTGCTTGATCGGTGATCGGCGGCTTTAAGTTTTTGCGCCAGAGAGGATCATAGTACAGCGCCCGTTCCAGCACACGGCCGTAGAGATAGATATCGCCCTTTTCGATCGTCATCGTCCGCGGATCCCAAACCAGAGGCGCGTATCCCAGGAGTCCGTGTTCATCGTGCGGAGAATCGTCGAAATAGATTTGATTCTTACTCAAGTCGCCCGGTTCGGAGGTGTCGTTCTCGTCGATTAAAATCACTGAATCGCCAATGGCACTGTGCATGGCCTCTTTCCAGCGGCGAATCGCGAAACGTAATACGGGACGCCATTTTTCTGGAAAGTTTTTGCTGACGCTAAAGCGGATCGGCTTTGCGGTATTGCGCCGGACCAGGAAATCTTGTTTGGCCGATCGAGTGAATCGTCCGGATGCATCTTTGTTGAATACAGTTTTCTTTACAAAGCCAAATCGCAGCTGGTCTTCCCGAGGGTAGGGGCGGCCTACAACGGGACCCTCTTTCCAGCGCTTCAGCTGGTAACGCGTCTGAATGCTGGTGCCGTCTTCAAAGGCTTTCTCGACGGCCCAACCGCTGATGGCGGTCGAGGTGTTTTGGTCTTCTTTCCAGTTTTCAATTACGGTCGCCCGCCGGACTTTATCGGGCCAGGTTTCCACGAGGTCCGACGTCCAATCCACCAAAATAAAATCACGCTCTTCGGCGGGGCGGCGGTTCTTGGTCTCTTCTTCGATGTGGGTATCCTCTCCGTCCACATTTTGTTTTGGTAAGACATCGACATGTTCAATGGGGAAGCTGGCGAGAAGGCGGCTCTTTTCCGCAGGTCCTTTTTCCGACTGAATGGGATCCGAGGCATAGAGCTCCAAGAACTTATCACGAATCACAAAATGGACGATTTGGCTGGATCCCTCCATGTGCATCCCGGTCATGTATTCGCGGAATGCCGGTGTTGGGCTTTCTACTTTGGAAACAGATTTAAGAAGCAGGTACTCATTACCGAGTAGCGACTTCTTAGCGATCCGCTGTACATTGCGCGGTACATTTTCCGTGGGCCTTTCAGCGGCGCAGCCGGCGATGAATAAACCCAAGCCGAGCGCAAAGGCAGCGAAGCTTTTCATATCTGCCACCGCACAAATCCACTCAATCGACTTAAGCGCGCGTCGGACATGCCAAAGGGCCGCGCAAGTCCCGTTGAGAACGAGACCAACTCGTCGGACAGCTGGTGCGATACACCCACGACTACGTTCTTCCATGGCGCATAGGAGATTTTCTGAAAAGACAGGTAACTATTCCGCCAATTGCGCTTGCGGCTTTGGATAAAGAAAATCGAGGTCTCCAGTGTCCAATCCCGCCATTGCCCGATAAGCAAAATTTCCTCGGCAAATCCATAAGCCAGAAACGCCTGGCCGTCGGCGCGAGTGCGGTATTGCGATTGCTGCGAGAATGGGGCTGCGGTGGTTTCAATCCTGAGAAAGGAAAGTGCTTGCCAGGCGAGTGTCGGACCAGCAGCCACACGGCTCACCCAACCATCTATGTTCCAACGGTGCACATCGACGGCGGATGCTTGCAAAAACGCCCCG
>JALHPX010000050.1 GCA_022842225.1 bacterium | reverse complement strand
GATGAGGAGTGTGCTGGGAGAAAAATCGTGGCCCCGCTAATCGACACAGAGCGCTTTGTGGAACACGCCAGAAGCTTCTTTGGTCTCGCGGACAAGGCAGAACAGGCCTTGCAGATCGAACGCGAAAAGTCAGTTGTGTGGGCGCGCAAGCTTTTGCGCGAAAAATTTGAGATGGCGCCGTTACTGGCAAAATCCAAGGAAAGCTCCGAGGAGCTGCTGGATAGACTGGTAACCCGCCTCGATCCAGAGACAGACGAGAAGCGACAGGCCACCGCGCAGTTTGAAATGGAGGATCTCCAGCAGAAACTCACTAGCTCCGGGAATCACTTCGCCGATGTTTTCTTTGAAGAAGTCGAAGGCCGCAAGTTTAAGGCTGCCCTGTCGCCCTTTGCTGCTTGGATGGAGAAAAATCTCTGTCACTGTGAGTTAGAGCTCACACATGGGGACCCCACGACTCTCTCAGCGCCTCAATGTGTACTGCGAAAAGGCGATGAGATCCTGGCGTTCAGTCCCGCCACTCTCGACGATTGCGCCTCCCGCAAGGCGTGTCGCTCCCGCGACTGGTATGCCGACTCAGGAAATTTAGAAAAACAAGATTTCGAGCTGCTGCTCAAAGCCCAGTGTGACGAGTACTTCCTTCAGGGGTCCGTGGTGCGGGGGGTGAGATCAGTGGCAAGAAAGAAAACAAAAAAACAGTGAATAGAAAGGGACGTTCGTATGATTCTCAAATTAATCACAGTTAGTCTGTTAGCGCTTCCTCTTGGCAGTGCTTTTGCTTCTGAGTTCGTGGCAGACGAAGGACGCTGCGTTGGCAGCTGCTCTCGTTCGGCCGAGGAAGTGGCTTTAGCCGGCGATTCCAAGTGGTACTGCCTGGCAAAAGACTCTTGTGGAAAATCCTATATTCCAGAATGCGGCAACACCTGCTTCAGCCACGCTGTCGACGATGCAGTGGCATTGTGCGCTGAGTCCTCCGAGGACAAGAGCACGTGTGAAGTGGTTAGCCCAAAAAACGGCAGCTGCAGCAAGGACCGCGAGGCCTTGGTGAAACTAGCTAAGAAGTAATCCCCACGGAGTGCGGCCGGGCTAAAGTGAGTAACTGCTGTTCGGCCGCGCCTTTTATAGCAGAGGATTTATGAAGTCGGCATTTCTAGTATTGGCGCAGATGGTTTTCTTGTATGGAGCGTCCTCGTTCGCGGGTGAAGGCCCCGAGTTGATGGCTCGCACGGCGGTTCCTGATCAGCCACCCTTTTACAATATTGTCGTGTACGAGGTGCTGGACACTAAACGTAACTTGATTGTGAAGAAACAAGAGTGGACTCGGCAAACCTACACCAACGCCTTCTATGACCAGTACGGCCGATTACATTCAGGCAGTTGGGTGAAAGAAAAGGGTTCGCAAGAGTTATCGACGAGACCAGTCCCCGCGGCCGCCACGGTTGTAGAAAAATCCATCGAGAGCCAGGCCGTGAAGTCGACCATCAAGGGCACCATAATCGAGCCAAAGAGTGCAAGAGCTTCCAAGCTCGAGGTGCATGTTCCTTCGCGCAGCATTGATCGAGAAGAAATTCCTAGTGAGTTTCCCGAGTCAGGCCCTGTAGTTGCGGAGAAATCAGCCGCCCCTTTGCGCGTGCCCGAACGTCTATTGAAGGAACTGCCTTCTTCCGTTGTTGCACTGGATTGGCTAGGCGACAATGAGCAGCTAGGTGATTCGGACGCCGCCGATCTTCTGGCCCTCTTGTTGGAAATGCGCGAAGGCGTTTTGGAATGGCAGGCAAACATGCATGGCCGATTCGCCCTCTGTCCCGTCGACAAAGCCGAAGCGAGAGACAATGGAACTTTGGAGACTCTCTACATTCCGTACGAAGTCGTCAAAGGTCGTATTTGGCTCGTTAAAGTCCAGTTGGACAATTTGATTTATGGTTTGCGAAAGAACGAGCACGCCAATGAAAAGTGGATGGCTACATTCGTTCAGTTGGTACGCCGGTTGGAGGCGTTAGAATCGCAGCTCCAAGCGATCGCCGAAGAAAGCAAACGCATGTATCACAAGACGATTACCGACGGTTTATCAGCGATTAAAAAGTATGCGATTCGCTTCAATGCAGTGGAATCTGAAAAACGAAAGACTTGGGTGCTCCGTTGGCAGGTGATTGCCGAGAGTCTTCAGGTGATCCGAGAGCGATCGCCCGTTTTCCGCACAGCGTTCACTACGAAGAAGCAAAAAGAATGGGACGACGCCATCGCAGAATTATCCGAGGCCGCGTCTGCAATTACCGACGAGGGTCCATGGACCACGCCGCTCTCCAAGCAGGAGTCGCTGTCACGGCAGATTTACAAAGCGAGCAACCGGCTTGCTAAGTACTATACCGAAGCGGCGGAGTGGGTGGATGCAGGGCTGAAGCCGGATCCGCATATCGATGCAATCGCGGTGCTGGGAGCAAATGAAGATGTCCGCATCTTTACCTTTACCCAACTGCAATTATTATCGGAAAAGTAGTTAGCTACGCTTCTGAGCAAACCACCAATTCTGGAACTGCAGAACTGACCACAGCTTATGCTGGTGGTTCTGCCGTCCAGAAAGGTGTTCTTTCCAATAGCGTTGGACCACTGGGATGCGGAGCTGCCCGCTGGCTGCAAGTGCGGAATCCGACAGTAACGATTCCGCCCAGTCGCGCAGGCCCGTTCGCAGCCAGATATCGACGGGAAGAGAGAATCCCTTTTTTGGGCGGTTGAAGAAATCTTCGGGGAAATGGCGCCTCAGCAGCTCGCGCACAATCACCTTGGTTTTGCCCTCCGACAGCTTCCATTCGGGGGGCAGCGACCAAAGGAAATGCACCACTTTGGGATCTAAGAAGGGCACTCGCACCTCTAATCCACAATACATGCTCGCTCGATCCACCTTCATCAAAACATCATCGGTAAGATACGTAACCAAATCGAGATACATCATGCGGCTGACTAGGTCGCGTAACTCCGCGGGAATCGCTTTGACCCGACTCTCCGGCCCACGTTCGTCGCCTTGAGCGATCAGTTCGTGAGGGTTTGGCCATTGCGATACGAGCGCGCGGTGAACTTCGTCGGCATCATTTGTCGATAGAACCGCAGCAAGCTTTTGGATCTTTTCGCCGGGATTATTCCATCGGTAATCGGCCGGCAGCATTTCTTGGATTTTGTTATAGGTGTTTTCTAACAGCGGCTGGGGCACTAAGCCGAGTAACTTGCCAAGAGATCGTCGAACAAGTTCGGGTGACTGGCCAATGGTGCGCTGGACTGAATCCGCCCAGCGATAGCGATCGTATCCGCCAAATAATTCATCGCCCGCATCTCCGGATAAAGCCACCGTCACTTTTTTACGAGCCAGCCGGCTCACCAAAAGCGTAGGGATTTGTGAGGCGTCTGCCAGCGGCTCGTCGTAAATATCACCGAGAGATGGGACCAGCTTCTGCGCTTCGTCTACTTTGAGGATCCAGTCGGTATGGTCGGTGCCTAGGTGCTGCGCCACTTTTTTTGCATACGGCGACTCGTTGTAGGATTCTTCTTCAAAGCCGATGCAGAAAGTTTGGACGGGCTTGCGACTCTGGCGCTGCATCTCAGCTACAATAAGCGACGAATCTATTCCGCCGGATAGAAACGCTCCGAGAGGGACATCCGCCACCATTCGCAACCGCACTGACTCAGAAAGCAATGAATCGAGTTCCTCCACTGCATCCGGCAGCGTGCCTTCGTAGGGCCGCATGCGCGCAAGCAAAGTCTGTTGCCCGGGTTCCCAATACGGTATCTCTTGCGGTGCTTTGCCGTCGCGTAGCTCTAAGTAGCAACCAGGCGTCAGCTTTCTTACTTCCTTGTAAACGGTGTACGGGGTGGGAAAGTACCCAAAGCGGAAATAGGAATGCAGAGAAGATTCATCGACTTCAAATTGAATTCCCGGATAGCCCTGCAAGGCTTTTATCTCGGAGCCAAAAATCGCGGTTCCATTGCGAAGCGTGTAATACAGCGGCTTTTCACCAAACCGATCGCGCGCCAAGAAGAGAGACTTCCGCTGCGCGTCCCAAGCAGCCAAAGCCAACATTCCATTGGTGCGTTTGAGCGCTTCTTCAATGCCCCAAACATGAATCGCGGCTAGCAGCACCTCGGTGTCGGAATGCCCACGAAAAGGAAACGGGTATTTCCCGGTGCTTTCCACTTCCCGTTTGAGTGCCTGGTAATTGTAAATCTCGCCGTTAAAGACGATCGACCACCGTCGATCCGCCGAGTGCATCGGTTGGCGGCCCGCTTCGGACAGATCTAAGATCGCTAGCCGTCTAAAACTCAACATGCAGTCGCCATTGGCGGAGCGCCAAGTGGAAGCGTCGTCGGGTCCGCGATGCGCTATGCGCTGCGACATCCGTTCGCCGATTTGAAGGGTTTCTGTTTCAGACCAGCGACGACCTGGGTCGTAAAATCCTGCGAAGCCACACATAGGTTTTAGTGTAATGGCGCCGGGTTGCAATTGCAGGTACTATATGGGGAGTTTTTATGTATCTAAAAACGATCCTCGTACTGCTCGTCATCGGCTGGCAGGCCACGTTTTACTACTACCAAAAACAAATCCCCGTCCCGTTTCCCATCACCACCGTGGTTGGAATTCAGCAGCGCGATTACCTACACTTCGCTTTCTTTTACCATCATTTTGGCGTGTTCCCCGTGGCAGCACCCGGCAAGACGCCGTATGGAAATAAGGCAGATGCCATACGGTTTGTGCAGCACAACGGCAGCTCGTTGCTAACGGACACGACGTCGGGTGGCGGCCGCTTTGGCAATTACGGCAAAATTTTTATGTTCTATCCAGAGCTTTGGCTGAAAAAAACGCCGACGGCTGCTTCCACGCGCGCCTTTGCGGGGATCTTTTTCACGCTTTCGCTTTGTGTTTTCTTATTGGCTGCTATGCGCGCGGGTCACGCCCTCTTTGGGATCCTTGCCGTGTTGTTACTGGGCTCCCACCCGCTGCAACTTGCTCAGGTTTACGGCGTGAGCAGAAATCTCTCGCTCTCGATCAGCTGCGCGGTTCTACTCTTGGGACTTTGCTATCGCTGGCTCAAAGGCGCCGCACAACCTGCGAGGGAAGATTGGCTTATCGTGGTCATTGCCGGGATTGTATGCGGCTTTTGCCGGCAAGTGCGCACTGAGTCTTCCGTCATGATCTTATCGGTGGCGGCCATTGTCTTCTTGCAAACGGCTTGGCCCATTAAGCGCAGACTCGCGTTGCTCGCAGCTTTAGCTGCCGTATTCTTAGGTTTTCAAAATCGCATGGATCATTATTTCGAACGAAAATTTGCCGAGGCAAATCAGTTTGTCGCTGCACACGGTGGAGTCCCCTTTCCAGGTCCTAGAGTCCGTCAGCACATACTCTGGCACCCGCTCTTTGTCGGTTTGGGTGATTTCGATGACAAATACGGCATTGAGTGGTCGGACTTTTATAATTTCAAATACGCCATGCCGATCTTTGAAGCAGCGGGACTGAATTACACGTGGTCCGGCTATACCTACTATCTGGATCAGACTTACGACGAGAAGAAGCGCTATCCGATTTTCTTTGAAGACCTGCCGCTTTTTAATCAACTGTGTAAAGAACGTTTCCTTAATCAAGTGAAGGCGGACCCACGCTGGTACGCTTCGATTTTGGGCAAGCGCGCTTGGCGCATTCTCTCCGATTCCGCGGATATTAGTTTGGCAGTAGGGAAGTGGCGCTTGGGCTGGCATCTTTCTGCTTTCGCAGTGTTGTTACTGGCCGGACTACTGCTCTGGTTTAGGCAATTCTTTGTCCTTCGAATGGTTTTATTTACAGCGCCCCTGAGCATTTTGCCGCTTGTGATTTATTCCGGTGGTGGGTTAGCGGGAGTTTCCGTTTTCGGTGTACTTCTCGTTTCTGGCTTTGCCACGATGCTTGTTTTGAAAGCGCGGATTTGGTACCGCTACCTACATGAGTCGATTGCTTCCACCAGACCTTCTCTCCAATCTTAAGAATCTTCGCCATGTTGTGTTTGATTTTGATGGCGTCTTCACCACCAATGAGGTGATTGTGCGCGAAGACGGGGTCGAGTCGGTGATCTGCAACCGTTCTGACGGATACGGCATGCGCCTTTTGACCGAGTCCGGAGTGGGAGTGATGATCCTCTCCACGGAGACCAATCCCGTGGTCTATGCCCGCGCGAAAAAACTCAAAATCGAATGTGTCGCCGGGATTGAGTCTAAGGGCGAGAAGCTGGTGGAGATTTTGGCAGAAAAGAACATCCCCGCGGCCAATGTGGCCTATGTCGGCAACGACGTGAATGATTTGCCCTGCTTTTCGCTGGTAGGTTTGTCGGTTGCCGTGGGCGACGCCTTCCCGGAAGTGAAGACCAGTGCTCGGTGGGTATTGTCCGAATCGGGCGGTCGTGGAGCCGTCCGCGAGTTCTGCGAACTCGTCTACCGCGCCAAACACGACATCCCGTTGTCTCAAAGTGTTTGGATTTACAGAGAAAAACGCGCTCCTCAGAAGCTAGTTTAGCGTTCAGTTAAGCTCGCCATTCCAATTGACGCCCAGCGTAGAAGTGCTAGATTCCCGCGTCTTAAACCAATGTCTGCTGTTCCTTATCTAATAGGTGCGATTGATGCTTCGTTCTTTGGCCGTATTGTTTTCCGTGGGGATCTATTTTTCCGGTGCTGTGGCTTCGGCGGTTTATCCTATTACCGTTTGCGAAAATCTGATTCTCGATGCGGACAAGAACCAGCTGGTCATGCAGCTCAATCCGATTGTCACTCGCGGCGCTCTCCACCGCGAAATTGGCCGCCTCATTCAGTTTACCGAAGCCCAAATCCAAGCCGTTCCAGAAGAAATCAAAGATGCTTGGGCTAACCGTGTCTACGCCAATGACTATTTCGGCGTGAGTTTCTTCCGGTCGATCGCGCACTCGACTGGAATGTCGACCCCTACAGAAATAGCGGAACTCAACGCCAAGAGAACGATGCTTGATAAACGTCTCGGCCGCCTACGGGCGCTCTCGGTGCTACTGGCCCAAGTTTCCCAGATTTCTTCGGAGTTAGCGCCCGCTCGTCATCTGCCTGATATTCATCCCGACGAACCGTTTGAAATAGAGATCAACGAGTGGATTGAAACACGTGCTGTCGAATCGATTTATGCGTTGGTGCAATTAGCCATGGTCAATCCAGCAGCCCTTTCGGACGAACGTAAGCAAAACGCGGAAGCGATCTATGCTGGCTTTATCTCCGAATTAGGGGCCTATGCGGCGTACTTGGAGACGGATGTAACCTCTGACTCGCGCAATCCCCTAGTCGCGCCGTACTTGGACGATGTCAGCGCGGCCAAGTTGGCGGAAGTTCGCCAGTGGGCGGAGAAGGAATTTGGCGGCCCAGTTGAGAAGGGGTTTCTGATTAAACTCGTTTCGGCTTTGGTGGATCGCCCGGGCGTGATGTCCGAGCATTTATCAACCTTGTCCCAAGTTCGCAAACAGAGTGTTTCCGTTTTTGGCAACGGCCCTGAGGGTCGCAAGGGTTTCTTGGTAATTGCTCGAGGCGTTTTGCTGAAGGTTATTGATCCGAAACACATCGGCGAATCGTTAAAGAAACTCGCCGATTCGACGGCAGATTCGCGCGCTGTCTTGCAGTCGCTCTCTTTTGAGTCGATGGGACATTTTGTTTACCTTCAAGGCATGACGGGCAAGAGCTTAGCCGATTTGATTCAGGAATTTAATTTCTCGGCCTCGACTCTTTTGTATCAAGAACAACGTAATCTCGACGTGCGTGCACACCCACTCAGTCAGCAAGTTTTGCTATTGTTGCTCTACGCGGATGCCAAGCGCCTTGGTGGCGCAGGTTTTTCGCCTGTCTCTGAATTCCCTTTGGCACGTCGTGCTTTGGAGCGTTTGCCGAGTGCTTGGGCTTTAGCCCCTGAAGACGTCTATCTCGCTTCGGCTGTTTTGATATCGATTGCTCACTTTACACAAAGAGAGCCGATGAATCTCGTTACCTACATCCAAGACATCTATTCCCTCGTAGAAAACGATCCGATTGCGGATTGCAATTATCGTTTTTTCGAATGGGTCCGCGTAGCCAATTTTGGGTTGGAGCACAAGATCCCAGCACAAGCGATGGTGCAGTTCCTACGGACTGTCCGCACTTTGCGTGGCCATATCCCACCCGCAGATCGTTTTGTCAGTGTGCTCCTGACTGTGCAGGAAAATTCCTTAACCGGAACGGAAACCGGCTTGGATGTTTTTTCGCCGCAAGCCTTGGCTGACGGATTTGCTGTTCCCTTCACCCACGATTCGGATGTTTTGTACTCGCTGATTCCTGACTCAACCGCTTTAGATTTCCCGCTGTTTGCCAACGGGGGTTGGAACTTCATTCAAGAAGTGAAGCCAGACGCCACGCTGGCAACGTACCTCCAGGGTGGCCCCAGCATTTTCCTGACGGCAGAAGAAGATGGCGGTATCGCCTGGGTTATGCCGGCTAGCACCTATGGCGGTGATGCCCGCGTCGGGTTGCCTGTTCGAACAGGGCCGTAGTAGGTTCTCGTGCATGAAGCCTTTTCCGGTTATCGCAGGTCCCTGTGTCATTGAAGACGAGGGCCTTATCCTCGAAACGGCGCAGGAATTAAAGCGCCAGCTGGCGGGTTTACCCGTCGATTTTTACTTCAAATCCTCTTTTGACAAAGCCAATCGCACGTCGATTGAAGGCTTTCGCGGCCCAGGTCTTGCCGAAGGGTTACGGATTCTGTCGAAGGTAAAGGCCGATACTGATTTAAAAACGCTCACGGATTTCCATACGCCGGAGCAAGCGGCGCCTATCGCCGAAGTCGTGGATTTTTTACAGATCCCGGCTTTCCTCTGCCGCCAAACTGACATGATTGCGGCAGGTGCCGAAGCCGCGCTGCGCTTTGGTCGCCGGCTTGCCGTAAAAAAAGGCCAGTTCCTGGCGCCCGGCGATACCAAGAATATCGTCGAGAAAGTCCAGTCCGTGCTGACGAAGCACCAATCGAGCGTTCCCATTTCTGAGTTCTTATTCCTCACCGAGCGAGGAGTTTCGTTCGGTTACAACACGCTCATCGTCGATATGACGAGCTTTCAACAGATGAAGCAGTTCGGTGTACCGACGATCTTCGATGCGACGCACTCGGTACAATCCCCAGGCGCCGGAGTCGGCGGCAAATCTACTGGCGGCAAGCGCCAACACATCGAAGTCCTAGCCCGAGCGGCCATTGCCGCTGGCGCGGATGGGGTGTTCTTAGAATGCCACCCCAATCCGGCTGTCGCTAAGAGCGACGGGCCCAATGCGTTTTTCTTAGAGCACATAGGCACCTTCATTCGTCAGCTTTTGGAAATTCGGCGTGTGGTTTCGGATATGCCCAAGCTGCTGCCTGAATCCAGGTCGCTGTTATGAAAGCCGTAGCGGTTATCCCCGCACGCTTTGCAGCAAGCCGTTTCCCAGGCAAACCTCTCAAACTTCTGCGCGGTAAACCCATCATCCAATGGGTTTACGAGCGCACACTTTTTGCCAAAGGCCTCGACGGCGTTTGGGTGGCTACCGACGATTCGCGCATTTCAGCCTGTGTGGAATCCTTCGGCGGCAAAGTCATCATGACCCGGCCCGAGCATCGCAGTGGCACCGAGCGTCTGGCCGAAGTGGCCGAGAGCATTCCAGCTGAAATCTTCATCAATGTGCAAGGCGACGAGCCCCTGATTGAAGCCGCGGTTATCGAGGAGACGCTCAAGCTGGTAGAGCAGGGCGGCTACGAGATGTCCTCCGCCATCACCCCGCTGGTGAATTCGGCGGAGCTAGAGAACCGCAATGTGGTGAAGGCCATAGCAGATGCCAAAGGCCGTGCGCTGTATTTCACGCGTTTCCCCATCCCTTATAGTCGACAAACGCCTCCAGAAAATCCTAAGGACCTAATCAGTTTTCGGCATGTGGGGATTTATGCCTACCGCGCACAAACGCTCAAGCGCCTCTCGCTCTTGCCGCCGAGTGCTTTGGAAATGGCCGAATCGCTGGAGCAGCTGCGCGCTTTAGAAAATGGAATTGAGATTGGGTTAGCGAAGGTACATTCCACTTCGTTTGGAATCGATACCCCTGAAGATCTACAGCGAATGGAAGCCGTTCTAGCCGACGGCTAAAGACCAAAAAAAAGCCCCGGTCTTTTAAGACCGAGGCCATTAAATCGATAAAACCTAAAAATCTACCAGGACGACTTGGTCACGCCCGGGACATCGCCCACAGCTGCCAATTCGCGGAATTTAATCCGGCAAAGACCGAACTTCCGCAGAAATCCACGAGGACGACCCGTCAGTGCGCAACGATTGCGAACGCGGATGTGAGAAGTATCACGAGGCATTTTCTCGAGCTTGGCTTGAGCTTCCATGCGCTCTTCCAGCGATAACTTCGTATCCCGAGCTTTAACGCGCAGTTCATTACGAAGTGGGCGCGAGCGCAGGGACATTTCGATCCGTCGGTTGTTCTTCAAGACTGAGCTTTTCTTAGCCATTCTCTTACTTCTCCAAAATCGTTAGACCGCTGCTTCCGGAGCGGGGGTTGGTGCTGCTACCTTTTTCTTTGCGATAGGCAGCTTCTGCTTCGCGACCAAGTCCTTTTTAATGCGAATCAATTTATCGGAAAGATTTGCGTCTTTTTCCAATAAGATAGCTCGGACAAGTCCGCCGCGGGCGTTAATTACCTTCAATCCAGCCGATGAAAGGCGGATAGATACAGAACGGGAGAGCTCTTCGATGAACCATTTCCGCTTGGAGAGGTTCGGATAGGAGAACTTTCTCGTCTTAATATTCGAGTGGGAAATCTTGTTTCCGCTCAATTTGGCCTTACCGGTTAATTCACATGTCCAAGACATAAATCACCTAAAATCCTTTAAGACTGTTGGGTTTAGCTCAAGTCGGTACCTTTGGCAATCCTTTAACTATCTGCGTACACAGGCTTTTCCCCCTATAAATCGAGGTTGCCAAGCTGTGCCTGTTCTGGGTATTTATGACACCCTAAAGTTTTCTAGAGGATACGCTAATGGCAGGTTCTGGACATCGCATCACAGTTACTTTGGAGTGCACGGAAGCGCGGAAAGCAGGAGCTACCCCGTCCCGTTACACCACCAAGAAAAACAAAAACACGCACCCCGAGCGCTTAGAGATTAAGAAGTATAATCCTTCGCTGCGCCGGCACACGATCCATAAAGAAGTTAAGTAGTTTTTGGATTAGGAAGTTTTATGAAAAAAGAAATTCATCCAGATTACAGAGAAGTCGTATTTCAAGATCTCTCGAGCGAGTTCGCGATTCTTACGCGTTCCACTATTCAAACCCGTTACACCATTAAATGGAAAGACGGTAAGGAATACCCTCTAGCGAAAGTCGAAATCTCCAGCGCTTCCCATCCGTTCTACACGGGTATCAAGCGCTCGGTCGATGCTGACGGCCGCGTCCAAAAGTTCATGAAGAAGTTTGGAAAGTCTAAGTAAGCAGCCGCTCTTCCACCACAATGTGGTGGAACTTGTGCTCTTTCTCTAATTTACTTCTGTAAAAATCGGGACCTCGTAATTGCTTCGTGCTCATTACGAGTTCGCACGCGTACGTGCGCGGAGC
>JALHPX010000049.1 GCA_022842225.1 bacterium | reverse complement strand
TTGGGGGGTGCTGCAATTCGCCAGCGCGTCGCATCAGCATGTAATTGTGACGACGTCGGAGCCTACAAGCTACACCGATGCCTATGCTATAATGAAGATACTTACCAAAAGGTTCTCTATCCGAAATTTTGGCTTGGTCGTAACGATGAGCGATTCCATCAAGCAGTCCGAAGGGATCATTCATCGGTTCAAAGATGTTGTGCACAGTCACTTGGATGTCCGTCTGGAAGTTTTGGATATCATCCAAAGAGAAGCGAAGATGAGCGAAGCGATTATTTCTCAATCGCCGTTTGTGGAGAAATTTCCATCGCACCCTCTCACTTCCCGACTGGGTGTATTGTTGGATAAAATAAATACTGCTCCCGTGAAGCCTTCCGGGCGATTGCTTTTTAACTTTAGTGGCACCACCCCTGCAGCTCAAGGAAATCCATGACCACGAATCTTCGCAAGTACAAAGAGGGCGCTAAGAAAACGGACAAGCGGACTAAAGAGAAGCTTATTCTCGAATACGCGCCGTTGATTAAATTCATCGCCCAAAAAATCGCCGTGCGATTGCCTTCCAATATTGAATTTGATGACTTGGTTAGCTCCGGCGTCATTGGCTTGATGGATGCGATCGATAAATACGATCCGTCTCGTGATAATAAATTTAAGACCTATGCGGAGTTCCGTATTCGCGGCGCGATTCTCGATGAATTGCGCGCGCAGGATTGGGTTCCTAGATCGGTACGCGAAAAAGCAAAACAACTAGAGCGCGCGCATGTTCGCCTAGAGCAAAAGCTTGGCCGCATTCCGACCGAAGACGAGATCACCGACGAATTAAAGATGACCAAGGCGGAGTACTTCGACCTGCTCAATCAGGTGAAATCGGTTTCGATTCTAAGCTTGGATGAAGCAGGTAGCTTTAACTCCAGCGACCGCAAAAGCATTCTGAGCTTGTTAGAGAGTTGCAAAATCCCCAGCCCGCTCGCGAACCTTAGCATGAAGACGGTGAAGGAAATCGTCACTAAAGGTATCGAGGCCCTACCGGAAAAACAGCGACTCGTACTTAGCTTGTACTACTACGAGGATCTCAATTTAAAAGAAATCGGCGAAGTGCTGGAAGTGACAGAGAGCCGCGTTTCGCAGCTTCACACGCAAGCCATCCTTTGGCTTCGACGCAAACTCAAGGTACACTTCGAGGATATTGGGGATGAGGTTGGATGAGTAATAGCGACAGCACCGATTTTGAGGCATTCATCACTGCCGAGAAGGGTCTGTCTGCGAATACCTGCATCGCCTATCACCAGGATCTCGAACAGTTCTTCACGTTTTGCACCGTCCACCAAAAATCGCACAGAGAAGCTGACCTTCGTTTCTTGCGTTCCTATTTGGGTCACTTAAAAAAGCAGGGCCATAGCAGCCGCACCTTGGCCCGCAAAGTTTCGGCTCTTAAGCAATTCTTCGCATTCCTGATGCGAGAGGATCGCAGCACTGGAAATCCAGCGGAGCTGCTTACGGTTTTGGTGAAGGAAAAGCGCTTACCAAAGCATCTGACTGAAGCCGAGATGGTGAGTCTGGTCACCGCACCGAAGGGCCAGACTGAAGGGGCGATCCGCGATCGCGCAATTTTAGAACTCTGGTATGCGACGGGTTGCCGGGTCACCGAACTCGTGACACTGGAGCTTTCTCAGTTTGATTTTGAGCAGAGAGTCATCAAGGTAAAAGGGAAGGGCAATCGCGAACGCTTGATTCCCGTTCACGAAGAAGCCATCAAGTGGTGCCTGCGTTACCGCGATGTTCGGCATGAATGGATGCGGCGCTGGGGACTCGTCGATACCGACGTTTTTTTTCTCACCTCCCGCGGCACTGTATTTACGCGCCAGGCGCTGTGGAAGATGGTCCGCAGCTACGCAAAGGAAGCAGGCATTGAGCGGCCCGTGTGGCCGCATATGATTCGGCACTCGTTTGCTACTCAGCTTTTGGCGCACGGCGCTGATCTTCGGGCGGTACAAGAACTCTTAGGTCACCGCTCGATTACGACAACAGAAGTCTATACGCATCTGAACATTGAAAATTTGAAGTCGATGCAAGCCAAGTTTCACCCTCGTTCTTAATTCAATTTCCAAAAAAAGTAGTGAAGGAGATCCTCATGACCCGCCTGCGCTTTATCTTTGCTCTGAGTTTATTCTTACTAGCGCCTCTATTGAACGGCTGCTTGTTCCAGCAACAAGAACCAAAGAACACTCAGCTTTCACCAAGCACCTACATCACCGGTCTTGTGACATTGGAAGATACCACCATCTCCAACCAGGGTGGTCTATCGACGATTCAGGCCTTCTTCCTAAAGGAAACGGATCAAAAAACGACACCTCCGATTAACTCTGCTTACGAGCCAGAAAGATTCCCAACCGATCGCGAGCCCGATCAGATCCGTGCTCCTCAGTGTGTTTCGCGGATTGTGCCTCGCAATAGCAAAGTAGAACGAGCAAGCGACGTGGCCCTCTCCGTGGGGAACGTGTTTTTTGGGCCAGTGCTACAAAATGATTTAAAGAAGCTCGATAAGAGCAGTCAAAATGTCTACCAGGGCATTCTCGACGTCGGCTTGCCTGCGGGCGCTTTCCAAATCCTGGCCGAAGGCGAAGCCGGGGTAACTGCATTTGGCGAGGTGTTGACCTTGCCCGAACAGCTACAATGGGTGCGCGTAAATGGGGTGGATTTTGGCGAGCCCATTATGGAATATCGCCGCGGCGATGATTTGGAAGTTAGCTGGAGAGAGCCTTTGATCGAGAATAGCGAAAACAAAGTGCTCGTTGCCTTCACCGCTCGCGACGACAAAGAGACTTTCGTTACCACCTGCACAGCCGATGAATCCGACATTATGGCAGTCAAGTCGATGAAGACGTTTAAGATCGATGCTTCGCTCTTAAGAGATACCCCCAAAAAAGCAGTCGTCGCCGTGCAGTTGAGCCGTGGCCACGTCTTGCGACCCGCTCGCAAAACCTCTGTCATTACCCTCCAAGGGCTGCGCACTTTCTACTCTAAAGTAGATTTTATCGAGTGAGTTGCTCGTAGATCGCTCGGTATTCTCTCGCAGCCTTGTTCCAGCTGAATTCTTTCGCCCGCGCTGGCCCCAGTTGGGCCAGGCGGTGGCGCCTATCTTCCTCTTTCCACAAAATTTCCATCGCCTCACTAATCGCCGACGTACAATACGGGTCCACTTTCATGGCCGCTTCGCCCACCACTTCGGGTAGCGAAGTGGTGTCTGAGGTGATCACGGCAGTTCCCATTTGCATGGCCTCTAGAGCCGGTAGGCCGAAACCCTCCGCCAACGGAACAAAGATGAGTGCAATGCAATGACGATAGAGCAGGCACAGATCGGCATCCTCTACTCTTCCGAGTAAGATAATTCTCTCCGACAAATGCGTATCTTCTCCAATGGCACTTAAAACGGCGCGGAGATCCCACCCTGCAGTCCCAGCAATGACTAACTTCGCGTCACTATCCGTACGTCTGAGAAAATCAAAAAATGCTCGGATGACGCGCGGTAAATTTTTTCGCGGCTCCAATGTGCAGACACTCAGGAAAAAAGTTCCCGTGTCAGGACGGTGAGCCACCTCACCGCGGCGGAGATTGGAAGCTAGGTGCACGACGGCACTCGAAACGGTGGGGATTCCCCAATGGGTAAGTGCGTCGTGCTGTGTTGCTTGCGAAATGGCGACGATCTTATCCTCCGGCCGCAGAGAGGCTTTCACGGCATTAAACCAAGCCACTGTTTTGGGTGGAAACCATTCCGGGTTCGATACCGGGAATAGATCGTACAACGTCATCACCCGTCGCAAGTGCGGCACATCAGTGTAAGGCGGGAACGGTCCAAAGGTCTGATGGTAAATACTACCCGGGGGAAGATCCCAGGCGCCTCTGGCAACGCCCGCTACTCCCATTTCGCACAGCGCTGCATTGGCATCGCTCAGCCAATGAGGCTGCTGACAGCTGGCAAAAATATCCTGCGGGTAGAGCGAAAACAAAGTGCGCGCTAACTCACTCACCACGCGATAGGGACCCGTCTTGATTCCCGGTTCCCTGTGCGCCGCTGCCAATAGTGAAATATCAAAGTAAATCATCACTGCCTATTATCGACTGGGAATGAAGGTTCGCCAAAGGCTCGTTTTTCTTGCCGTGACGCGCATTACACTTCACATCACTGTGCTATGATTTGACCATCTCTATAAACAGGGGATCACTCGCATGCAACTGGCTTACAAACTCCGTCCTTCCGCACTTTACAGAAAAATTGGCGACCGCGTTCTTGTCATCAATGGCGATGGAAACGATCTCTATTATTTTGATCTAGAAGGTCTGTCGTATTTTGATTTTTTTAAGTCAGCGCAAACCTTGGAAGATTACCTTGAGGCTTTTGAGATCGACGAGCCAGAAAGCGTGCAAAAGGCCGAGCGACTGGTGGACTGGCTCGTAAAGGAAAATCTGTTCGAAGAAGTTTGGGTTGAACGCTCCCAAAGCGCATCTAAACGCAAAATCGGCAAAGTTCCGACGATTGTTTCCAAAGAACTTTCCGGCTGGCAACAGGTTGCCTTCCTCTATCCTTGAGCGCCACTGACAAAAGAATCCTCTGCCTAGGCCCTAGCCAATGGCCGCTGCTGCGAGACGGGGATTGGATCCGCGTGCGCGAAATTTCTCTCTCGGATTTGCGTCGAGGCGACTGGATCGTGTTTCGCCGCGGCAAACTTCAGATCTGTCACCGGGTTTTGGAAATAAATCGTGTGGGAGTGCCTTCTGTTTACGTCAAAGGCGATAGCAACACGTTTCCGGATGGCTGGATTGAGTGGACGGAGGTTCAGGGAAGAGTGGATCTTTCCAGCCTTCCTCTCACGCGGCGTCCGATGGTCTACTTAGTTGGCGCGGTGGTGCGCCTTCAATACTGGATCTTTCGCGGTTTGTTTGCAGGTCCGTTGGGTCGATGGGCGGGGCGACTACGTGCCCGCTGGACCAGTGAACCGATTTTCTCGCAGCTATTCTTTAGGCTAACGGCTCCGTGGGCCTGGTTCCGACCTCGTCGGCAATGGCGCCGGTCGCAGTAAGGCGCGCTAGAGAACTTGATCCTGCAATGCACTCACCAAAATAATGCGCGTACTCGTAGAGAGATTTCCGGAGGTCTCGTTCTTGGCGCACTATCCGCGAAGCCCACGTTCCTACTCGCTGTAATTCAGCGGGCTGTTTCGACAGCTGCTTCACCTTCTCCCAGACCCTCTCGGGTGTGGGCGGTAGCCATTGTTTTGGGTAAAAATCGAGCGATTCGCAAAGGGCGGGGAGCTCCAACGCAATCAGCGGAGTGCCACAGGCTAGTGATTCTATCGTCGATAATCCAAAGGTTTCTACAGAGCTGAGAGAAACCATTAAGTCGTAGCAACTGTACCAAAGCGGTAACTGAGCGTGCTCGACAAAGTGAATATGCACCTGGTTTTCGATCTGTAAATTCCGAGCGGCTTGGAGGAGTTGCTGTGCATACTCTCGTTCCAAGCCAGTGGGAGGAGGGCCGCACAGAATCAATTGGTAGCGTCGCCCTTGTATTGCTTCATCTTGCGCTAACCCCGCCAGTCCCGCCACCAAACCCAATTGATTTTTATCGGCAGAGAACCTCCCTGCGTACCCCAAAACAAAGTCACCCTCGCGGATTCCCAATCGTGTCCTGAGTGAAGCTACTTCCGCCTTCGCGTAGCGTTGGAAAAGCTCGGTGTCGACTCCTTGGCCGATGCACCGGACATTTACTTCCAGTGGAGCTGCAAGGTCTAGCGCCGTAGCGTGAGAGGGCACGAGGACATTGTCGTAAACCAATAGATTTGCCTCGCGCGCCTTTTTCCCCTCGGCGCTCGAAAGCCAGGCAGCGACAAGGCACATCCACGTACGTGCGATGCCATGGCTGCGGAGAGCGAGAGCAAATTCAGTAGTACGGCCAAAGACACCGACTCCCAAATCGGGTTGCAGTTCCGCGAGAAGGGCTCGCCAACCGGCTGGATCCTTCGGCGTCACGTAACTATTTCTCAAAGAGTAGGGAACCTCGGAGACAATGGAAACCGCGCAGCCTTGCTGCGAGAGAAATTCGGTTAAACGTAGAATAAAAAGATGCGCGCCGGTATGCCGTGGTTCATCTAGGCAAAAGATAAATTTGGAATCCCGCGCTAAAGGCATAGGGCATTTTTCGGTGCTACACTCTCCAAGAACGACTTTACGGGAAGTCTCTTGGTTACCCAATTCGAAAATTTCTTTGCAGAGCGCGGTTCCTGGAGTTTTCTTCGTCGATTGTTTGTGACGTATCGCGTCTGGGGCTTTCAGACGATCGGTGCTTTTGCCTACGTAGTAATCGCGCGGCTCGTGGGGTGGCTGATCTTTAAATGCGGTGGCGTGCGCAGTGTGTTTTTACGCGGAGGAAGTGTTCGAAACTGTCGTCCCGGAGTGTCGGATCTCGATTTTTTAGTGGTACTTGAACCGATGGCTACGCTGACTCGAGTAAAAACGCTCTTACGTATTCGTAAAATCTACCGCTTCCTGCGAACGTTGCTAGGTATCCCGGCCGAGCTTATCGTCGATATAGCTGACGATGGCGCCAGTGACTGGATAAGTCGATGGCCGCTCCAGCGGTCAGCCGGAATGGGCGAGTTGCGGCCGTTAGCGGGCGAGACAACCTACTCTCGGGCGCTTGGAGATGAAAACGTTTCACTGCAAGGGCGCGCGCTGCAGGCGCATCAACAGTACTACCACGCGTTATTGAATTTCCACGCCAGCCTGCGACGAATTGGACGACGCGATTTTTACGTTCGTCGTTGTCAGAAGTATCTTCGTAAAGCTCGCGAACTGGCGGAGGGAAGGCGAGTCCCAGAAGATGCCTCCGTGCCGTTTGCGATTGACGAGCTAGTCAGGACTGCCCAACAGCTCAATCAAATCTCTGCCGCTTGTTTTGCTTTGCCCGCGCCACAGACTCCCGGCACGTTGCTCTTTCCAGAATCCCAGAATGGCGGAAGAATTCACACCGCAGACCAAGCGCGGATGGACCCACTTAAGCGAGGATCTCTTCCTTGGGAACACGTCTTTACTGTCGACGATACTGAGTGTCTGAAGCAGTTCTTCGAAAGTTCTGCGGAATGGGATCTGCCCGTTACGCCTATTTGTGTTCTCCCTCTGAGCGGAATGCTTTTAGCGTCCGGTCTGCACTGGGGCTTACCAAATACGCACCTCACGCCCGCCACTAAGAATCGATTTCACGCCTTGGGTCTAACGGACCATCTGCGGTTTCATTCCTACGCCGCTATCCGCGAGCGCGCTCTGCATATTGCGATCTTAGCTCGCGGAGAAATTATTTGGAAAAACCCACGGGAAGTGCACTCTGTTTTTTTACAGCTCTCTGAGTTGGTTTTTCTGTTGAGTCAGCGGGTGTGGAGTCTGCCTGAACTAGTGCGGATATCCGACGATATTTATCTTCGATTGCAGAGGATGAAGGGGGTGGAGAGTGAAATAGCTCTCATTGCGCAATGCGGTGAAGAACTCCTCGATCGTCTGCAGCGCGAGCCTGCATTCCGCCGTGACACCGTGTCGGCGGGCCTGATAAGTTTGTAAGCCATGGGTTCTCAAATCCTGCCGCAAGTGATTGTTTGGGGTTGGCGGCCACTCGTCGATGCCTTTGTTCCTGCGCTGTCTTTGCACCCCGAGTTGGAAAACGCTGCGGTGATCTCTCACTGTTTCTCTGACGATTGCGATCTTCTCCAAATTCTCGAACACCATCCAAAAGCCAAAGTAGTCTGCGTGTTGGCCGATCCGCGTAACATCGTCACCGAGTTTCTCACCAAACACGCGGAACTAGAAGCGGCTTGTTCGGATGTGCGCGCTGTATTCGAAACCCTACAAAAAGCGACTGCTCAATACGGCCGGCGGCTGTTTGTACTCACAGGTGAAAAGCTGATTCGAGAGCCTGAGCCGGAACTTGAACAAGTCCTGCGTTTTCTGCGAATCGCCAATGATAAGCATAGCGTCTATGCCTTAATCCAAGCGTCGAGTTTGATGAGCAAGCTGGCGCCTCTGTGGGGTGTCTTCCGTCGGGAATTGCCACGGGAGTCGTGGACGCAGGTGCTGGAAAAAGTAGGTCCCTTGCCACAGGCGCTGCAGCCTATTGTTTCGATCCTTTTGCCGGTGCATGATCCGCTACCGCGCTATTTATTAGAGGCTTTGAATTCCATCGAGGCGCAGTCGTATCCACTTTGGGAGGTTTGCCTAGTGGACGATGGGTCGGCTAATCCCCGCGTGCGAGAGATCCTAGACGGTTTTGCTCGGCACCCATGCGTGCATTTGACTCGCCATCCGACGGCGCAAGGGACATCTGCTGCCACGAATAGTGCAGCCGACATGGCAGGTGGCTTGTTTCAAACTTTCGTCGATCACGACGATATCTTAGAGCCATTTGCGCTTGAGAGTCTGGTTGAGGCGGCGGTGGAATGCGGCGCTGATCTACTCTACAGCGATGAACGCGTTTACGTTGAAAGCTCAAAACAATTCATTCCGTATCTGAAGCCGCGGTATTCACCCGATTTACTGCTTTCGCACAATTACTTTTGTCACTTGGTCTGCGTGCGATGGGATTTGATGAAACAGGTTGGCCGCTTTCGGAGCGAGTTTGATGGGGCTCAAGATTACGATTTTGTCCTGCGCGCCGCGGAGAAAGCCAAACAGATTACCCATGTAGCAAAGTCGCTCTACACTTGGCGGCACCATTTAGCGAATATCTCGGCCCACATGAATACGGACACGGTGCTCTGGTCGCGTACGATGGCGGCGGTGGAAGAGGCACTCGCTCGTCGTAAAATCGACGCGCAAACTCTCCCGGGGGATTTGCCTAACACCGTCCGCGTAAAGCGAAAAATTTTGGGCCGACCTCTGGTGAGCGTTTTGATCCCTTTTCGCGATCGGCCCGAACTTCTCAAAGAGTGCGTACGAACAGTAAGAGAGAAGACCGATTATCCGAACTACGAGATCCTCGCGCTCGACAACGGCAGTCGCCTCCCTGAAACAAAAGAATTACTCCATCACCTGCAAAAAGAGATGGGCGAGCAGTTACGGGTTTTTGATCTGGATTTTCCGTTCAATTACAGTCTGCTGAATAACTTTGGCGCCATGCAAGCGCGCGGCAGCCATTTGCTTTTTCTAAATAATGACACCGAAGTGATTTCGCCGGAGTGGATGAGCGCGATGTTAGAACACTCGCAGCGTCCGGAAGTAGGAGCCGTGGGGGCGCGCTTACTTTTTCCCGAGGGCACTATCCAGCATGCCGGCGTTGTCATTGGAATGGGAGGGTTAGCTGGGCACCAGTTCTCCGGACTCCCGGGACACGCGTCGGGCTACTTGCACAAGGTGCGCTCTATTCACAATTTAAGCGCGGTTACGGGTGCCTGCATGATGATGCCGCGGGAATATTTTTTGACGTTAGGCGGCTTTAACGCCACGGAGTTGAAAGATGAATTTACCGACGTGGAACTGTGTTTGCGCGTGCGTGAATCGGGCCGATTAATTGTTTACACGCCCTATGCTTTGCTCACTCATTTTGAAAGTGCCTCGCGGGGCAAGGACGATAGTCCGCACCGCGTGGTCGCGCGCAATTTCGTGCGCCATCGCCACAAGTTCATTTTTGACCAGGGCGATCCGTATTACAGCCCGGGGCTTTCTCTCAACCACGACCACGTTCCGATGGAAGTGCTGACGTTGCGACACGGGCATTGTCCACCCGAACGTCCGGAAATCTAAATGCAAGCCTTGAGGGCGTACAGCCAAGATTTTCATTTCTCGGTTCGTCAGCAAATGGTGCAGACGTTTCTGCGCTTGAAGTTGCGTACCCGCGGGAGTGTGCTGGGTGCGCTGTGGGTGATCTCGCATCCGTACCATCTGATTTTGTTAAATTTTTGGGTTTTTGGCAGCCTCACGGGTCAAAAGAATCAGGACTTTCTCGTCTATTTAGCGGCGGGGTACTTACCCTGGTTCTACTTTTCTCAGAGCCTTGTCATGACCATGGGGCATTTTCTGCGGTTCAGAGGAGTAGTCCAATCCTGTCCCGAGGACGGGCTACTCCTGCTGCTCAGCGAAAGCCTGGCAAACTTTCTGATTTTCCTCGCTTGCCTGGTGCCCTTGCTTTTCTTTTTTCCGGTCAAGGGATTACTCCTCTTACCCCTTGCCCTTTTTAATCTTCTGGCGCTTACCCTCGCAGCCAGCGCTGTGGCGGCTCTGGTGCAGGTTTTTTTGCGTGACAGCCAATTTATCGTGCCACTGGGATTACACGTGATGCTCTTGTTGTCGCCGATTCTCTATCCGGTGCAAGTGGCTCCGCTTTCGGAAGTGCAATCTAAGTTAATCAATCCCGTGTTTCCCTCGATTGAACTCTTTCAACGGCTGGCAACAGAGCAAGTAATTACAAACTCCTTGCTCTGGCAGTGTGCCGGCATCTCGTTGATTGCTTTAGCGGGCGCATTTGGAATCTGGAAGTCGTTGCGGAATTCTCTGGTGCTGCATGTCTGAACTTATTCAACTCAATCAGGTGGGAGTGCAATACCGCACGCGTGGGTATGCAGCTACTTTCCGAGAATGGATTGCCGAGGGATTTCGTTTTTCTCAACCCAGCGTCTGTGTGCAAGCCCTGTCGGGCGTTGATTTTGCGTTGCGACCTGGCGAGCGAGTAGCGGTAATGGGACGAAACGGCGCCGGGAAGAGCACGTTGTGCCGAATTTTGGCGGGGTCGCTTTTACCGACGGTAGGAAAAATTTCGCGACTGAGCCGGCCGCGATGCGTGATGGAAGGCAGTTACCCAGTGGACCCCGAATTGACGGGGAGAGAGAATGTTTTGTTTTTAGCGAATCTTCACTACCCGCGCGAAGCATTAGGGCCGCTCACACGTGAGATTTTGGAGCTTTGTGATTTAATGGCTGCCGTCGATTTGCCGGTGAAAACCTATAGCCGCGGAATGATGGCCCGGTTAAGTCTTGCCGTGGCCTGTCTGCGCCCGGCTTCCTGGTTGGTTCTCGACGAGGCTTTTGGTGGAGTGGATCAATCCACTCTACCGCGTTTTCTCGAACGGTTTTCCGATTCGGTGAGCCGCTCCGGCGGGGCGGTGGTGGTTTCGCACGATCTGTCCATTTTGCGCAGTTTTTGCAATCGGGCGGTTTTGTTAGATCGCGGTCAAATCGTTTTTGAAGGTTCCGTCGAAGAAACGATTGATCGCTATTCTCACGTCTCCGACATCGGGGCTTTGAAGTGAACAACCGTGTCTGCCTCGTTCTATTATTGTTTTCTTCTCTCGCGAGCTGGGGGTTGGAAGAGAGAATTTCCGCGGGCGAACTGACGCTGGTGCTTGTATCTAAAGATGGCCTTCAGAGTCATTCTCTAATGCGTACTTCCACCGGCACGGTGCTTGCCAAAGACGGCCCACTCTTCGCACTAAAGTTGACCATGGCGGGCAAGTCCGTTCTCGTCGATAGTCAGACGGGTTGGGAGAAGTTCTCCATTCTGCGCCTCTCGCAGATATCGGGTCTGACACTGCGCTGGGAAGAGCCTCACGATAAAGGTCTCGCTGGATTATGGGTGCAAGCCCAAGTCATTGCCG
>JALHPX010000048.1 GCA_022842225.1 bacterium | reverse complement strand
GCCCCAGTTACCTGCTCGCTCTAAGAGGCGAGCCATGGAACTAAATACCGAAGGTGGGTACCCCTTCGAAGTCGGCGGCTCACCCGCTGCAATTCCGATTTCCCGTTGAGCCATCGAAAAACGAGTCAGAGAATCCATCATCAACAAAACTTTTTTGCCCTGGGCGCGAAAGTGTTCGGCAACTGTAGAAGCTACAAATGCCCCGCGGACGCGGCGGACTGCCGACTTGTCCGAAGTTTCAACGACAACAACGCTCTTTTTGCGGGCTTCGGGTCCCAATTCGTTATCTAGGAATTCGCGGACCTCACGACCCCGCTCTCCAATCAGACCAATGACAACGACATCTGCCGATGTGTAACGGGCCATCATACCGAGCAGCACACTCTTACCGACACCGGAACCCGCAAAGATTCCTTGTCGTTGTCCCTCGCCACACGCCAGGCAGGCGTTGATCGAACGTAATCCCAAATCGAGAGGTCGCTGAATAGGTGTTCTGGCCAATGGGTTGGAAGGTTCGCCTTGAAGTTTGCGACGAGTATTGAGCGAAAGCTTCACACCCTCATCGTAAGAACGGCAGGTCGAATCGATAATCTGCCCTAAAAGGGAATCGCCTACGGGTACGAGCGCACTGTGCTCCAATATCCGCACCCGGTCGCCCAACCTCACACCGTCTAAGTCGTCGAGCGGCATGGCAATGTGGCCGTTGGGATCTAAGCTGACAACTTCCACACGGACGCGACTCATCGAAGCTTCGATTTCGCAAAGCGTGCCTACTTCCACGCCTGGCAAGGAAATACGAACGGAGTCCCGTCGCACTCTTTCCACTTTGCCAAAGAACTTTGCAGCCGGTTCTTCGGAAATGCTTTTGCAAATTTGCTCGAATACCATTCGGAGTGTGTTCCTTATCCAGCTTTTTGAAAACGCGCTTTGGCTGCCGCTTTCCACTCTTGCACTTGCTCAAGGGCGGAGAGATCCATTCCAACACCACCAAAATCAAATCGAACTTTCCCGGGAGGGAGAGTTTCATCCACGCGGGTAACCCAACGCAGCCCCTCCGCTGCTACGGCGCCTGCTGCCTGAAGTTCCGCCCAAGCTTTGGGGGATACACAGACTTCCACTCGAGCGCGCTCGCCGAATTCGACGGTGTATTTGGACAATACGGCTTCAATGTGGCGGCTCCAGTCGGCTGCATCGGGCACGGCAAGTTGTTCCAGCACGTTGAAGAAGGTGTCGCAGAATGTCTCTTCGTGAGAGTGCAAGAGCTTTTGCTTTTGTGCGACCAACTCCTGAGTCATCTGCTGCAAATTCTGAAGCGCACTTTGCACGGCTTGCGCTGCGTGCTCCAAACCCTCTTTCATCCCGATTTGGTGAGCCGCATCGCGCGCTTGCTTCTCGATTTCGACAATACGGCCCTGAAGTCGCTCCGAGGCGATCTTGTCGATCCACTCGCGCAACTGCGCTTCGAATGCAGGTTCCTTAAGCAGACTTTCCCAAACACCGCCAGCTACCTGAAAGTCGCTCTTCGAAGAGGAAGGCACGCTTTCGAAGACAACCGGAGCATCAGAAAAATCAGGGAATAACTTCTTGTTCTTCGCTGAATCCAATGACAATTTTTCCTTCTTCTTGCAGACGTTTCATAATGGCGGCGATTGCACGTTGTGCAGCCTCGACGTCAGAAACTTTTTGAGGTCCTAGTGCGCCCAAATCTTCCTTGAGCATTTCAGACGCCCGTTGAGACATGGCCATGAAGATTTTTTCTCTGACTTCATCGGGAGCACTCTTTAGAGCGAGCAGCAGCTTATCTTGCGGAACTTCGCGCATAATCAGCTGCACACCCCGGTCATCAATCTTGATGATGTCAGTGAAGGTGAACATGTGCTGGCGGATTTCTTCGGCCAGAATAGGATCCTTATCTTCGAGCCGACTCATTACAGAGCTGAGCGTCTTTTTATCCAGATTGTTCACCAAGTCAGCGACAGCAAGCACACCGCCCAATTTATTGCTCTGTGTCTTACCGCTGGAGGCAAATTCTTTTCTCAATACGTCATCAAGCTCATCGATTTTTTCCGGGGTGACGTAGTCAAGGGTCGCCATCCGCAGCACGACTTCAGCGCGGATCGCTTCGGGGAAGAATTTAATAGTCGAAATCTGCTTATCCAGGTCCATATGCGCCACTACGAGCGCAATGGTCTGAGGGTGTTCCTGCGACAAGAATTCAGCGAGGATCTTGGGCTCGACCGTCTCTAAAATCGACAAGTGGCGCTGCTCGACCAGGTTCACTGCCTTGAGCGAACCGAAGATCTGCTTAGCGCGCTCTTCTCCCAGGCCTTCGGAAATAACCTTAGGCTGATTGAAGTTTTCTTCGAAGATGATTTCTTCTTTCTCCGCCAGCTTGTGGAGGAACTCGCGAAGCACCATGTTGATCAACGAGATAGGCGCCTTCTTCATATCGCCCATCACTTTTAAGAGACGACGAACATCGCTGTCTTTTAGGTCCTTCATCAGGAGAAATGACTTCTCCTTACCGAGGACGTTTAAAAGAACGGCGGTTTTCTCAAGGCCCGACATGGGGGCTTTTTTCATCGTTGCTTTCATTGATTTCTCACGCTGCTTCTAAGAGTAAACGGGAATTTTCGTCGCGATCGCGGCGTTTGGGATTAGAGTCTTCAATCCACTCTTCCACGATCGTGAAGCCCTTTTTCGGTGTTTTATCCAAGCGCTCGATAATGCGACGCTTGAGTTCTGCTTCTTCGCGCTTTTCTAAGGACTCGGATTCCTCACCCATGCCTTGACCGCCAGCTTTTCCGGAATCTCCGCCAGCTCCTAGAGCTCCGGCCACTCCGCCAGCGGCACCCGCACCGATCCCGGCTGCGCCTGCCGCGCCGCCTAGACTTGCGGCAGCTGCTCCAGCCTGGATCGCCTCCAGTTCGGCGATGGTCTTAGGACCATTTCGAATCGACGCGGCCAGTGAGGCATTCAGCTGATTCGGCTTCTTTTTGCCCAGCATCATCAAGAAACCAATGAGTGCGGCGACAATGGCCAAGACCACAATGCCAATTCCCACCCAGCGAGGATCTTTCCAGAACGCCACAGGTTCTGCGATTTCTTGTGGTGCGATTTCGGTTTCGCGGAACGGAAGTGAAGAAACAGTGATGCTGTCGCGTCGTGTTTCGTCGAGTCCGACAGCATTAGCGACCAATTCCTTTAGGCGCTGCAGCTCTTGCTCCGAGCGCGGCGCGAAGACTTCGGCGCCATTTACCGTCGAGTAGTTACCGTCCACGATTACTGCGACGGTCAGACGCTTCATATTGCCCGAAGGTTTATCCGTAACCTGAATTCGGCGTGGAACAGCGTAGGCGGTGTTCTGAATACTTTTTTCGGACTTCGTATTGGCAGTAGGCACCGCTGGGTTCTGAACTTCGGCCCCAGGCAAGTTCGATCGGCTACCGGGGATACCCACCGGGTTGGGACGGCTACCCGTCGTTGTCTCGTCGTTCTGCGTTTTCTGCTTCACAACGGTACGATCTGGATCAAAAGTTTCTTCAGTCGTGTTGACACGAGCTGGATCGACTTCCACCGCCACTTTTGCGCGGACTTTGCCCAAGCCGACGACAGGAGTCAGGATATCTTCTACGCGCCGCTCATACTCGTTCTCAATCGTGCGCTGCATTTCGAGCAAGGCAGTGGGGATCGAAGCGTTCGCCGCGTCCTCAGGCCGGTGCAAGAACGATCCTTGGGTGTCGACAATAGTGACTTGATTGACTTTTAGACCCTCGACCGCACTTGCCACCAAATGCGCAATGCCATTTATCTCAGCTTTAGACGGCTTCTGACCACGTTTTAATTCCAAGACCACGGACGCTTTCGGTGGATCCTCTTCTTCAATGAAAGTCTTCTTAGGCGGCATCGAGATGTGAACACGCGCACGCTTCACGGAATCGAGGCGTTGGATAGTGCGAGTTAGTTCCCCCTGCACCGCACGAACATACTGAATGCGCTGAACGTAACTCGACATGCCCAAGGTGCTAGCGTCGAATTTCTCCAGTCCCACAACGTCCTGTCCTGGGATGCCCGCCTTAGCCAAGGTCATACGCGCTTGATGCACCATACTTCGGGGCACGGTGATTTCGTTTCCAGATGGAGAAGACTTGTATGGAATCTTGTCTTCGCCCAATTTCTGAGTCACAGCTCGCGAATCTTCTGATTGAAGGTCGGAGAATAGAGTCTCGTAAGGATCCTGTTGGCTCACGATCAGACTTACAACGGCCGAAAGTGCCAGAATCGCGGCCCCGGCACCGAGCAGATACTTCTGCTTTGCCGATAGCTTCTCAAGTTGCGCAGACACACTTTGGATAAACTTGGTTATGTTTTCGTTCATAAATTAGTTAATTAAATTAGAGGGGCATCCGCAGAACTTCTTGGTATGCATCAATCGCTTTGTTCCGAAACTGAATCATCATCTTCATCGCCGTATCTGCTTTTTCCACGGCAATCATCGCATCGTGAAGGTTTTCGCTCTTTCCCGTCACGAGTGCGGTTTCTTTAGCATCTGCGGTTTGCAGCAAGGTGTTCACGCCTTCGATAGAGTTGGCGAGCATGTCGGCGAATCCGCCTTGCGCCTCCTCCATCGGTTGAGACTTAGTCGCAAATTCGAGAGAGGGATTATTTGCAATGAGTTTCGATATTCCTAGGTCGCTCATTTATTATCTCCGTCCGATTTCTAAAGCTTTGTTCATCATGCTTTTTGCGGCTTGGATGGCTGTGACGTTGGCCTCATAGGTACGGCTAGCCGTGATCAAGTTCACCATCTCTTCCATGGTGTTGACGTTAGGATATGCCACATAGCCATCGGGATTCGCGTCGGGATGCTGGGGGTTGTGCACCATGCGTGGCGCTTTTTCGTCGAGAACGACATCCACCACATTCACTTTGTGTAGAGGCTGAGAACCCATCTGGGCACTTAAAACTTCACCAAAGGGCTGGGCCTCAAACACGGCGTCTTTACGACGATAAGGGCCGCCTTCAGGAGCACGCGTGGTTTGCGCGTTCGCTAGGTTACTGGAAGTGACGTTCATGCGAAGTCGCTCAGCACTGAGTGCAGAAGCACTGACATCAATCGAATCAAAAAAATCAGCCATTAGTTACCTCCCGCTCCGCCAGAAATCGTGTATTTCATGAGTGCGAACTTTTTTGCGATAGCTTGGGTCGCTGCCGAGTACTGCACATCGTTTTTAGTGAGCTTAGACATTTCACGGTCCATATCGACTGTGTTGAGATCTTGTCCCAGCTCCGACCGAGCATCCTGCGTAATCTGGGGGCTGAGTCCGCCGATAGCCGAATTCGAAAGACCGCTCTCTTCGGTCTCCACCGCACGCGCTAATTCCGCTTCGAAATCAACTTGGCGCGCTTTGTAGAAAGGCGTTTCAGCGTTCGCAATATTGTCCGAGATGATGGAATGGCGAACCAGATACATGTCTAGCGCTTTTTCCAGAACCGGTATGGAACCATCAAATATTCGACTCATAGTGTATAAAGTAAGTGGTTTTTATCGCCGATAGAGAAGACGAACGAGCACATTCATTACGTCCTCATATTAGTTGCAAGCCTCGGGCCACGGATTTCGAGCCTGAGCTCCCCCGCAACCAGAGAACAATCTTCCAAACTGGGAAAAACTTTCCGCCTATGCGGCGCCGTAAATCTTCAACTTGTTTCGCAACGTCCGCACACTAATGCCAAGGCGACGAGCCGCTTCGGTTCGATTGCCGCTGGCTTTCTCCAGCATTCCCTCAATGTGCGATTGCTCCAGGCTAGAAAGCGAATCCACGGGTCCTGGCATCGTGGCATCGTAGCCACCAGCTAAATGAAAGAGCTCGGGATTCAGCGGGCCACCATCGCTATTGATAATTGCGCGCTCAATCACGTTCTGCAGCTCGCGCACATTTCCGGGCCACGAGTAATCCATTAATTTGCGCATTGTCTCGTCGGTAATAACCGGTTCTTTGGGGAACAGTTCACGGTAGGGTGAGCGACGCACAAACTCTCCAGCCAAACGCTTAATCGCTGATTTACGGCCACGCAGAGGTGGGCAATCCACTCGGAGCACATTCAACCGATAGAACAAATCCTGTCGAAAGACAGAGCGGCGAATCAGATCCAAAGGCTCACGGTTAGTCGTCGCAATGATCCGCGTTTGAACGCGCACACTCCCCGCCCCCCCGATGCGATCAATTTCGCCCTCTTGCAGCACGCGCAATAATTTTGCCTGTAGGTGGATAGGCATTTCGCTTACTTCATCGAGCAGAAACGTGCCTTGGCTCGCGCGCTCGAATTTTCCAATGCGCTGTGCAATAGCGCCCGTAAAAGCACCTTTTTCGTAGCCAAACAACTCGGCTTCAATCAAACCCTCGGGAATCGCCGCGCAGTTAATCGAGAGAAACGGCCCCTTTTGGCGCTGACTTTTTTCGTGAATAAAGCGCGCGATGAGCTCTTTACCCGTTCCGCTCTCGCCGCAGATCAACACCGGTGCCCCTGTGCGAGCGGCACGCGCTGCCGATTCAATGGTGCGTTCCATCGACTCGTCTGCGATGACAAAAAAGCGATCTTGGAGCTCGAGTGTTGTGGCCATGGGACCTCACTTAAAAATCTTGGGGATTAAAGACTGCTCTTATTTACTCTTTGGGGAACGACTGGAATCCACGAGTGTTAGCTCGTTCTGAGCTAGGGGAGCCCAGACTGGATCTTGGAGTTGCATCACCTTCCGCCAATGTTCTTTAGCAGCGTCGGTTTGCTTTTTCTTTGAAAGTGCTTGGCCCAATCGGAAGTGGGCTTCTGCTTCCAATGGCGTCGGAAGTTTAGTTTCCAGCGCTAACTCAAAAGCTTCAATCGCTTTCTCGTTCTTACCTAGCTCCGCAAATGCGTTGCCGGCCAGTAGACGATAGCGATTCAGAGTTGGGGCGTCCTTGATGTATTCCTTCGCAATGGGCAGCAAGGCAATGGTCTGAGCCAGGAGTTTATGTTCCCTGCAAAGAGTGGCCATTGCGTCGATCCATTTGGTGTTAGCTTCAGGAGCGGCTTTGGGATCCAAATTGAGCTTCATCCGATCAAACGCGCTGGCCCATTTACCTTCTTTTAGATCAATCGTCAGCAAATCGGCAGCGATCACGTTTTGCCATTCTTTAGGATCAACACTGTTCAACGCCTTGCGGGCTTCCGTCCACTTGCCTTGTGCCATCAATACGTGGGCGCTCGCGAGGCGGTACTCCTGGCTAGAATCCTTGCCGTAGCTCACGGGATTCTGGCTGAGGGCTGCAGGGCTGCGCAGTTCTTCAGGAGTTAAGGTGGACTTGGCCAACTGCTCCACCAGGCCATACTCATCCGACAGAACAGCTGCCAGAAGCTCTTTTCTCGTCAATAAAAGCACCGCACTCTTTTCTGGCTCTTTCAGCTGCCAATGGAGGATAGCTTCGCCGATCCGGATTTGAGTTTTATCGCTGACAGAAGCAGGCGGCAGATGGGGGTGGTTCTTCCACATCTCAAGCACCGCAAAGGCACCCCCTGGATCTTTGGGCACCATGTTCTTGAACAGTCTAGATACTAGCGTCGCATAAAAGCGGCTGGCCCAAGTGTCCTCTTCAAATCCTTTCATCCAAACCAGGTAGTTTTGTTCAAACCGCGCGAGCGCTTCTTTGCCCAACACGGGATCAGCAACCACTTGGTCAAGATGATCATTCCAGTATTTGACTAGATTCTTGCGGACGATCCTGCCGATTTCACCTTCACGAAGATCAGAAATTTTGCGGGCCTGCAAGCGTTCTAAATAGCTCAGTGCTCCCATGTCACCCGCTAGCCATTGCACGATGCCTTTTTCCAAATACACGCGAAAGCGGGTTTGGTCGTCTTTTATATTGTCGACGATAGATTCAATCCATTTGATCCGTCGGCCCAGTTCATTGGGCTGCGCAAGTTTCGCTGAGAGCAACAGCGCATGCGCTTTGGAGAAGAGTCCCGCGTCCGTTTTTCCGTACCGCTCAAACGTCTCTAAGTAGCGACCTGTGACCGTCGCAATATCCTGATTGGTGGCAAAGGCAATATCGCCGAGACGCTTCTGTGCTTCCGAGCCACACTCGCTGTCGTTTCGGCTGGCTTGCAGAAACCGACTAAAGAAAAATTCCGATTCCTGAAACTTTTTCTCTCTGTAGAATAGCTCGGCCAAATTAAAGAGCGAAGTGGGGACGAAGCGCTCCGCAAAGGGATTATGCGTGGTGACTGCTTCTTTCAAAATTTCAGAGGCGTTTGGCAAATTCCGCGCTGCTGCCATCTCCCCATTTCTCAACGCAGCCAAGGCTTGAATGCGGAAGTTGGAATCGCATTTATCGGCAATTTTTTTTGTGGCATCCGCAACTTCGGCCCATTCACCGAGTAGATAGGAACCTTCCAGAACTCCCAAGTCCAGTAAGCAGGTGTACTCCGAGTTCGCGTATTTCTCGCGTGCCGTGCGGTATAGCTCAACACCTCTTTGCAGTTGCCCCGAACGCAGCAAGTACTGGCCGGCGGCAGCGTAAGCAATGGGCGTGAGCTTTGCCTCTGGATACAGCAAGATTGCCTGGCGCAGCGCTTTGTCAGCTGTCCGTTCGGCCACTTCATCATCCCGAACCAAGCGCTCGTAGAGCGAATAGACTTTCAAAAATTCCACAACCTGTCGCAGCTGTGGCTTTTCAAATTTCAAAAGAAACTCTCGGACCTCGACGTCAAACTTTGGCCACTCCTGCGATCGGAAAGTCGCAATCAACTGATTGAAATCATCCTTCTCTGCGATCTCGTTTGCGATGGGGAAGAAGGCTTCCGAGCTGATATCGAGATTGATCGCACGCTCACAGAAAGGACGCGGCGCATCGAGAACAAGCCAAAAAGGTGACTTCTCCATAACTCCGTAAGCGAGAGAGGAAGAAACCATGGCAAAGATTGACGCGGAGAATAATTTTTTTGACAAAGGGAGGGACATCCAGATTGCTACTACAGCAAGAGTCGTGCCGATTTTGGATTGCGAATTCGTATATAGTTTCGCGCATGGCTGACTTACCCGCCTAGGTTTTACGTGGCACGCCGTCAATGAATTGTCGTTGACGCGCCGGTTCATGCGCCCTAGCTTTTTTCAGATCGGCTTCAAAGTTAATGCTTAGTGTCACACAAGTCGCAAAATTTTTTAGACTTTTCGACCGATAAAGAAGAGACCGTTTTTGAAAAACACCGAGAAGATACGCGTGCTTCGTTCAAGACTTGCCTCTATTTTTCCAGCAGTTTTTTTGCTCTTGAGCGCGTGCTCGTTGATGGGTGGCGCGGAAAAGCTCCAGCACGCCGACGACTACGATTTGGGAAGGCCAGAAAATTGGAACAAGATTTCCAAAAAGGACAGCGACCACGCCTACTCTCTTCCCTCTGGCAGCATCGTGATCGTTAATAGCTCTTGCGATCACCGCAGTGGGGCGCCACTCGATGTGCTGAGCAATCAACTTCTCATTGGCTCGCGCAAGCGCAAAATGGAGCCGCGCCGGGACGAGAAGATTGGCGATCACGCTGGCGCCTGGACTGCCGGCCGAGTGGAAATGGACGGCGTACCTATTTACTTGAATTTGTTCGTTACTAAGAACGAGGATTGCGTCTTCGACTTTTCGCTGATGCGAAAGAGCGTCATTACGGCGAGCGATACGGCAGAGTTTAAGAAATTCATAGCTACTCTCAAATATGGAAAAGACTAAGCAGCTTTTAAATCATACGAGCCGTCGCTCGGTGAGCGCGATGTTCAGAGCCGTCGAATCTTTCGGCGGCGCGATGAATCTCACGTATGCAACTGCACGCGCGTTGTTTAAGCGGCCATTCTATTTCCGGCTGTTTCTCGATCAATGCTACCAACTGGGCTTTAAAAGCCTCTCGCTCACTTCGATTACCGCCTTGAGCACAGGCATGGTGATGACGCTGCAGTTTGGTTTGGGATTGGAGCGTTTTGGCGGCAAGCTCTATGTTCCAAAAATCGTCGGCCTATCTATCTTGCGCGAATTAGGCCCCATCCTCACCTGCTTGATGTTGGCAGGACGAGTCGGCAGCGGCATTGCTGCTGAAATTGGCTCGATGAAGGTCACTCAACAAATCGACGCCATACGCGCACTGGGCACCGACCCAATCAAGCGGATTGTTATCCCTCGCGTGCTGGCAATGTTTATTTTGGCGCCAATGTGTACGCTGTTTGCAGATATCGTTGGTATCTTTGGTGGCATCTTTATCGCCAGCATAGAGTTGAATATCCCGGCCTCTTTCTATTTCCACGAAGCTTTGGTGGGATTGCGGATGGTTGATTTCTTAGTCGGCATCAGCAAGACGTTTGTCTTTGGTCTAATTATTGGCATCACCGGCTGCTACTTTGGTCTGCAAACCGAGGGTGGCACGCAGGGAGTTGGTCAAAGCACCACTCGCGCTGTGGTGACTAGCTCGAGTCTCGTCGTAATCGCCGACTTTATTCTCACCAAAGTGTGGTGGATTTATGAGCGGGGGCTGCAATGAAAAAGCCCCTTATTGAAGTCGAAGGCGTGAGCAAGTTCTTCGGCGATAAAGTGGTTCACGACGGCATCGATCTCGATATTCGCAAAGGCGAAATTCTCACGCTTATGGGCGGGAGCGGTTCCGGTAAGAGCGTTTTGCTGCGTAGCCTGATTGGTCTGGAGAAACCCGACAAAGGCAAAATTTTGTTCGACGGACAAGACATCACTAAGCTCGGTGAAGAGCAATTAGTCGATGTGCGAAAGCGCATTGCCTATTGCTTCCAATACGGCGCGCTTTTTGACAGTCTCACGATTGCGGAGAACTTGGCTTACCCGTTGCGAGAGCACACTAAGCTCACCGACGGCGAGATTAGCGAGCGGGTACACGCGGCCCTTGAACAAGTCGGCCTAGGCGGCAGCGAAGAATTGCTGCCCTCGGATTTAAGCGGTGGGATGCAGCGCCGGGTGGGCGTTGCTCGCGCCATTATCTTAAAGCCAGAAGTCATCCTCTATGACGAGCCGACGACAGGGCTAGACCCCTACAACACGCGCCAGATTTTGCGCATCGTTTTGGATTTGAAAAAGCAAGGCGTCACTTCAGTGCTGGTAACTCACGATATGAGCAGTATTTTTGCAGTGACGGATCGGGTGGCATTCTTGAAAAAAGGAAAGATTGCGGCCCTCGGCACCGCGGAAGAAATCCGCGACACCAAAAATGCCGAACTTAAAGGCTTCATCCTTGGGGAAACAATGTAATGGACAAGAAAATCGCAAATAACGCGATTGTCGGAACGATGTTCTTGTTCGGCGTGATAGCGCTGGTTTTCGTTCTGTTCAATATCGGTGGCGGCGGATTTTTCAAATCGCAGCTGACTTTTTATGGAAAATTCAGCCAAGTAAAAGGCCTGCACATGGGCAGCGAAGTTTCGCTATCCGGCCTGCGCGTGGGTGTGGTGAAGGGGCTCAATATCACCGATCCTAAGAATCGCGAAATCACCGTCGAAATGTCCGTTTCAAAAACAGTTGCTCAATACATCCGCACAGATTCAGTTGCGACTGTAAAAACCCAAGGGATCTTGGGGGATAAGTACATTGAGATCAGCATCGGCTCACTAGACCTACCTACTCTCAATAGTGGCGACACGATCCCTAGCTCTGAGCCG
>JALHPX010000047.1:1652-12046 GCA_022842225.1 bacterium | reverse complement strand
GAAATGCAAACGGTATTCGGGGAAATGCTGCATCCAACTCCCCGTTGCGTTCCGTCACCGCCCCGCCGCTCGATTTGTGCGAAGCAGATGGAGCTCCGAACCCTGCCTGTCCGAAGGCATGCGCCTATGCGGCTGCCGCCGCAGCAGCGTGGACGTGCGCGACAGCTCACGCAGTGGCACAAGCATGGGCCGTGGCCAAAGCTGCTGCTTATGCGGCGTGCCCGGATGGGACTTTTGCCTGGGGAGAAGGATATGGATACGCGTGGGCAATTGATGAGCAATTTGTCACCACCTGCTCCCAAGCTTTTGGATACGGTTATGCATGGGCCTGTACCGATGGAACTTCCGGTGCAGGAGCCGGAGCGGGCGCCGGTGGTGGTATTTGGTCTAACTTTGCGGGTGGCGCTTTAGCGCAGAATCCACCGAGTGGTGGCGCGCCAGAACCTAAACCTGTTTGTGCACTGGTTGCTGAGTAGCATTCAGCCTTCTTCGCCGTAGCCGACTTTGCCGGATTGTAGTTGTCTCTCTCCCATTATGTCTGCTTCGTATGCGCTCCCTTACCGAATACAACGCACAAAATGCTGGCACGGAGCTTGTAATACATAGGCCCGAAACTAAGAGCCGTTATCTGGATCGCCGTAGACTGAGTGTGTGGGGGGAGCCAAATGTTCAAGTCGCGAAATGCTGGAATTCTGTGTGCTGTGGTGCTGACTGTATTTGCGTCTGGTTGCAAGAGTATGCAACCCAGACCAGGCCGGCCAGGCGTCTCCGAGACTAAAGTCACGCCGCCTAAACCCAACGAAGTTGTTCGTAAGGTGAATCCTAATTTAACCGAAGGTCTGCAAAGCGGCATAGATCGCCGTCGTGATGGCGTGAATAACATCGATGGGACGATTTTTAATAACGGATTTGGCGATCAACTCGCGGGCGGTCAGCAGTTGGATAACCTACAAGAGGCCCAGCAGTTTGCTCTAGATAACGGCGCCAATGTGAATGGAATTAACAACACCGGCTTAAATGGCGTTTCTAACCTGGTGGGAACTGCGGTGGATGCCAATGGCAACATTGCCGCCCCCATTTTCACGGGCATCTTCGACGGCAATGGCAATAATGCCGCTCTCGGAGTTGCGAACCAAGCCCTGAGCCAAGGCGTGCAGTCTGGTTGCGCCAATGGCAGCTGCCCTACGGCTCGTCGACCCGCTGGCGGTCAAGCTACTCACTTGCGCTAATCGCTTCACCGCGCACCGTTTAAATCAAAACGGCGCGCTGTTCCGGACCCGGCCTCCGCCTGGTTTCCCACTACTAAATTGTTTGGAATCAGGACTTCCCTAGAGCACGGATTGTGCCAATTTCTTCACAATTCATTTAGCGCTGTTATCGTCGATACTTATCATTTTTCACTTGATCTGCGCGTAGTGGCACTCCTGTACAGAACCTAGACAGTTGTAGAAAAGAACGACAGCGAAGGTGTGCTAACTAATCGATCTCAAAGCACGTTCCAAAACCTGTATAAACTTTCGACACACTGTCGACTTTTTAGACACCCTCGTTACGGGTGCGAGCCGAATCAATCCCCTCCCAATCCTGCGGAGCAACAGCGACGGAGAAATTACATCCGGCTATTCCGCACACTTCCCGCCCGGGACGCCCGTGGGCTTGCACTTTTTAGTAATTGGTCTCGCGCTAACACCGCGGAGGAAAGTCCGCGGCTTCGATCTGTTTTTCCGCCCGCGGTATTCCCGTTCGGGAGCTGTGCGGAATAGCCGGATGTAATTTGTCCGGGCTTTGCTCGTCAGATTGGGAGGGGATTGGTTCGGCTCGCGCTCGCGATGACGGAGCTAGCGAGCGCAGACGCGGTTGCGGCCTTGGTTTTTGGCGTCGTAGAGGGCTTTGTCGGCGGTGGCGATTAGGTCATCGGAGCTGGCGCACGTCGAATCTACGCTGGCGACGCCTACGCTCATTGTGACCGTGATCGTTTTGTCTTCGAATTGGTAAACATTTTTTTCAATCGCCATTCGGATCCGTTCCGCGATGTCGACGGCGATGCGTAGAGGCGTTTCGCGCAGCACAAGTGCGAATTCTTCGCCGCCGTAACGACCAACCGCATCTTGGCCCCGGGTCATCTTGTCGCGGATGAGAGTGGAGGTGGCTTTTAGAACATAGTCACCTGCGGGGTGGCCGTAGGTGTCGTTGATTTTTTTAAAGTGGTCGATATCGAGCATGAGCAGCGAGAACGATAGGCCCTTAGAGGTCGAGCGCGCGTACTCTTCTTTGATTAGGTCGCTGATTGCTTTTTTATTGAGCGCGCCGGTGAGATCGTCGGTCGAGGCTTGCTCGTACATTTTGCCGTAGTGGACGTTCTCGATTTGGCCTTCGCGTAGGAACTTCAAAATCGTGTTGCCGCAGCGAATGAGATCGCCGTCTTCGAGTTTTTTGCTGGCTTCGACTTTTTCATCGTTGATGAAAGTGCCGTTGGTGCTGCCCAAGTCGCGGCAAAGAATGCCGTCGGCGGTTACGGCAAATTCGGTGTGGCGGCGAGAAATGGAAGTTTCGCCGATGCTGATGTCGGCGGCCAAGTCACGGCCCAAGACCATCTTCTCTTTGTTGATATAGAAATTCTTGCCCAGAGGCCGGCCCGAGATAACGACGAGAAGAGGCGGTGCGGACTTGGCTTCTTCTAAGCGGATTTTTAACGTGTCGCTCTCCGCGACTGCTGTTTTGTCTGTTTCCGACTTATCGTCACCCATTGGCATATCCGCCCCCTAGGTAACTATTATACTTGGGACAGCGATTGCAGCCAAAGTCTCTTGGTGCTTTCTACTCCGGGCTGGTCAAAGGCGTTTACTTTGTAGAGCTCTCCGGCAAACGCGCACGCGGTTTCGTAGAAGAAGAATAGGGCGCCCATTGCCTCGGGTGTCAGCGTCGGCAAAATCAGTCGATACGTCGGCACACCGCCTTCGGAAAGGCTTTTTTGCGTCGCAACACATGCCAGGTGCGAAAGCCGCACGAACGATTGGCCACACAGGGTCTTGTGCTCCAGCGGATCAAAGGCAGGTTTGGGAACCGTGCCGCCGCTGGCTGCAGATTGACCCGCAACGTCAATAAAGCCCACGACCTTATCGCGCGGACCTTCTTGGAAAAGCTGTAAGAGAGAATGTTGATCGGTCGATCCCAATGCGCCTACGGGAGTGGGGGCCACCGCCTTCGAAGCATCAGCGGCCAAGCGCTTACCCAAACTCTCGCCCCACAATTGCACAAACCAATCGGCAAAGAGCTGCATGTTTTCCCAATACGGCATCAAGTACTGGTTCTTGTAACCTTGGGAGTCCCACAAGTAGAGGTACTGCGCGAGTAAGTAAGCTGGATTCTCAGTCGGAGAACAGCTCTCCAGCCATTTGCGAACCGCTTGGGCGCCTTGAAGCACGCGCCTTGGATCAATGCCAGCTAAGCGTGCGGGGAAGAGTCCCACCGAAGTTAAAACGCTAAAGCGTCCGCCAATATTTTGCGGAATCGAAAGCGAAAGCCAGCCATTTTCCGTCGCGACTTTGCGCAGGTAGCCGTTTTGCGGATCGGTGATGACCATGTAGCCGTCTGTTGGCAGCCGGCCGGAGAAGTAAAAGAAGCCAGCAAGTGTTTCTGTCGTGCCACCCGACTTGCTCATGATCACGGTGGCCACCTGGCGGGTACCCAATTGGCGTTCCACCCGAGCAATCGCGGATGGGTCGACATTGCTTAACCAAAAAAGGGGAAATTCAACGCGTGGTTCAGCCACTGCATCGATCAGCGCTCGGCCTCCCAGGTAGCTGCCGCCGATGCCGATCATCAGGCCGCCTTCGTACTGGTTCTCTAATTTGCGCGCTGATTTTTCGAGTAGCTCGAGATCTTGCGCTGGGTATTCTGCCGGCCAATCGTAGAAGCCGACTTTTTTAGAAGCAAACCGGGCCTTCATTGCCTTTTCCGCACCGGCTAAAACATCCGGGGAGAGGGGAGTGATTCCCGCAGGGAGCTGGGTCAGTCCCGCAATATCGAGTTGGAAATAATCACAGGCGTATCGGGCTTTCATAACATCCTATTCAAATAACGAATCCATCTCGCGCACCAGAACGAGCTGTTGGACTTGCGATGTGCCCTCCACAATCGTGAGGGCTTTGGAATCTCTAAAAAGGCGTTCGACGTGGAAGTTTGGATTCACGCCGTCGACTCCCATGAAATGTACTGCATCACTTGTCGCGCGCATGGCAAGCTCACTTGCCAATAATTTCACTTGAGAGGCGAGTTGAGTGACCTCCTGCTTCTGGTCCCGCAAGGCAGCAGCTTCCCAAACTGCCAGGTAGATGGCCTGGGCGGCGGCATAATGTGTTGCCATGGTGTGTCGTGCGTGGGCCGAGAAAGCCTCCTGGTTGTTTTTCCCCCATTTCCAAATCAGTTCGACCGATTCGATGACTGCAGCCAGCGCCACCGAGGCGATCGAAATCCGGCCAGCGTCTAATTGCGAAAGAGCCACTTCGAAACCTTGGCCCTCTTTGCCGATTCGATTGGAGTCGGGGACAAAGCAGTCTTCAAAGATTAATTCGGCGAGCGTTGAAGCGCGCAGGCCTAATTTCTTTTCTAATTTGCCCACCCGAAATCCGGGAGTGTCTTTGGATACGAGCAGCGCGGTGATGCCTTTCGTGCGGTGCTCGGAGGTGCGGCACATCACCAGGTAAAGATCTGCCGAGCCCGCGTTGCTGCACCAGACTTTAGTGCCGGAGAGGCGATAACCGCCAGGAACTTTCTTGGCGGCGAGTCGCAGGGCCGCGGCGTCGGAGCCGGATTGCGGTTCGGATAGCGAGAAGGCGCCCATCCATTTGCCCTCGACGAGAGGGCGATAAAAAGTGTCTTTTTGCTCAGTGGTGCCGTAGGCGGCAACGGCGCCTTGTACAAGGTTGGTAACGCTGACAGAAACGCTCATCGCTAAATTGCCGCGCGCAATCTCCAGCAGCACTGGGAAATAACAGCGGTGCGAGAGCGCCAGGCCGCCATACTCTTTTGGGTGAGTGAGCGAGTGCAAGCGCAGGCGTGCAATCTCGTCAAAGTACTCCCGACGAAACTGGCAGTTCTTGTCGTCTTCTAAAACAGTTTTGCGGACACGCGAATCAACCAACGCGCGTGTGGCTTTGAGGATGTCACCTTCTTCGTGAGAAGGTGCCGGAATAAAGTGAAGCACTTTCGTTCTTTTTCCTTTCGAATTTACTCGGGGATGAGTTCGCGCGCGATGATCAAGCGCATGACTTCGTTGGTGCCCGCACCAATCTCCATCAGCTTTGCATCACGCATGTAGCGCTCCACGGGGTATTCCTTCATGTACCCGTAACCGCCTAGAATCTGAATCGCGTCGAGACCTGCTTTGGTGGCAATTTGCGCGCAAAATAATTTGGCTTTGGCCCCCAGAGACATGTCGCGATTGCCGGCAGCAAAGGCCTTGGCACATTTATAGAGCAGGGCATCGGCTGCTGCTGTATTCGTCGCCATTTCGGCAAGGCGCTCTTGCACCATCTGGAACTGCCCAATTGGTTTGCCAAATTGCGAGCGTTCCGACGCATACTTGGTCGAATAAGCCAGACAGGCCCTGGCAATTCCGACCGAAATTCCCGAGATGGTGATGCGCTCGATATTTAAATTGCGCATCATGTGCGCAATGCTGTCGTTCTCGTGGCCAACGAGATTCTCGGCGGGCACTTCGCAATCTTCAAAAGCTAATTCGGCAGTGGGAGAGGCGCGCATACCCATCTTGTGCAGTTTGCGTCCGACGCGGAATCCCTTGAAGCCCTTTTCGACAATAAAAGTAGAGATTTCTTTTTTCGCGGTGCCCGTTCGCGCATAGACGACGAGCGTGTCGGCGACTGTGCCATTCGTGATGTAGGTCTTCGATCCGTTGAGGATGTACTTATTGCCCTTTTTCACCGCGCGCGTTTGCAAGCCGAGTGCGTCGCTCCCAGCGCCAGGCTCCGTCATCGCCATCGCGCCAATATGTTCACCGGAGATTAGTTTCGGCAGGTATTTTTTCTTCTGCTCTGGCGAAGCGTTTTCGTAAAGATTGTTCACGCACAGGATGCTGTGCGCGAGATAGGACAGGGTGGTACTGGCACAGCGGGCGCCAAAGATATCCATCACCATCGTGGCTTCTATCGCGCCCATGCCGGAGCCGCCATATTCTTCGGAAGCGGTGATGCCGAGAAGTCCAAGACCGCCCATTTTACGAAAAGCCGCGTCGTTAAACTCTTCTTTTTCGTCGAGCGCTTCCGCTTTGGGCGCTAGCTCAGAGTCGGCAAACTCCTCGAGAGTCTTTGCCAGCATTCGCTGTTCTTCGGTCCAATCGATATTCACGTGTAAGTCCTTGAAATGCGTTTACTAACTAAACCGGTGGAGGGCTTGCGGGAGTTTCATCTCCATCCAGGCCGCTATTGCGCAGATCCTGAATGCGTTTTTCTTCGTGTTCGATGCTTTCCGTAAGCCGCTCTAAATTCTCTACGACGGGCTTGAGCTCTTCCTGCGATAGCGTACCGGCCTTTATCTGGTCGTAAACTTTCTCGCCTAGTTTAGCGAGTAGTCGCTGCCTTTCGCCGAGAAGATAGGCCCCTTTGGCCATCATCAACCCCAACTTCGCCGCCTGCGAGAACCACCGCTTCATCCCGTCCCACCACAGGAACAGTTTCTCCATGCTCGCGTTTGGACTATTGCCCGGATTGAAGTTGGGTTCCGTCATGTACGATAAAGGATTGAGCATAGAACCTATCCCGTCAAATTTTCCTCAACCGGTTCTGTCGCGCTGTGATGCGGTGCAATTGAAACTCTTCGTGGGTAATCGATAATGTGACCCAGTGAAAAGAAATCATTGGCCATTCCAATCCAAGCCGCCCGCTTCCAATGTCAAAAGGTGTCAGTCTCCCTGGGGGCCCCAAAGGTAGCGGTCATTCTTATCTTCTACCCCGTAAACTTCTCTTAATTGTCTTTTCCCTTTTTGCCGCGAGGTGCTTCGGCCATGTGCGTTCAAGGCATCTCTGCGCTCGGAAAGATGCTGAATGGTTTTCTAACCCCCTGTCAAAAAGTGGCGCAGCGCCTTTTACGATGTTTTTTTGAGGCGTTGTGAGAAAGCGGTGAAAGTGGTTGGCGGCGCTATTCACTACAGTGGTCGTCTAGGCATTCACATGAAGTTGTGAGCGGAGGGCCGTTTGGCATGAAGATGGGGGAAGCTAGAAGGTGACCGCTACCTTTGGGGCCCCGAGGGAGACTGACACCTTTTAAAGTGGTGGCTCTGCTCGGGGTCGAACCGAGATGCCCGTGAGGACATTGGATTTTGAGTCCAACGCGTCTGCCAATTCCGCCACAGAGCCTTAAGGAAAGACAAATTAAGTAAAGGGGTTTCTAACAGGCTAAGTCCTTGTTTTCAATCCCAAGCTTGAGATGGGTTTTCTTAACTCAGTGTTTCAACTGCCGGTACTTTAAGGTGAATTCCGCATATTTGATGCATAATGTCATAAGAGATATACTAGTAAGGTAATAAGACATTTACCCGGCACCACGTTCAACGGTGCCATTTTCTCGCTCAGAGTTATCCATCTTTGAAAATTCCTGTGGATGTAGAACGTTTCCCGATTGGGGGCATGTTTGAAGATCGTCCCAAAAATTCCTATTCCGTGGGATATGGTGGTTTTTCTCACCATCACGAGTGTTGGATTCGGATTTTCCGTCCATCGCTTAGTCAATTCTCCAACGAGGTCTACTTTGGTCGCCAGAGAGCCAGCATCCGCGATAAGTGCGGCAGTTGCTGCTCCCGAGACTTCGGTAAGACAAACTTTGGTAGATTTGGGCTGCTTGGAGCGTCGCTTGGGCGGCGAGAAGTGGACTACTTCGAAGCCGTCCGTGCGCCTGCGAGGTCGATTCTGCAATGTCTCTCGTCGGGCAATGCGCGGCTTTAAGGGTGTGCGCATTACCAACCTTACCAATGGTTTTGAAGGCACTACGTTCCTTCAAGGTCGCGAGCCTGCATTCGTTACCGATGATGTGAAGCTGCAAAAAGGTAGAAACTTGATCCAAATTCAATGGAAAGATGTTGCCGACAACTCGGCCAAGACCTGGAGTGCTGAGATTATCGAAGATTAGAACGCCTGTAATTGCACTGTGGCTCTAATCAATTCGTATCCTGGATTTCCTCCACTTGCGGGGAAGGCGCCAAATCTGAGTTCTGCCTCCATCCCCCGCGTAACCGATTGTGCGACCCCTAAATCAAAAGAGTTCCCCGCCAAGGGGAATCCTACGAAAGCACGAGAGGATGTTTTACCGATCGACGTCGAAAGATGGATGAACGCGTCCGTCAGGCCACTCGCTCCCGTCATTACCGACATTAATCTGGGATGTACCAGGCCAGCCGTCAGGGAGCCTTTTTGGCAGCGAATCTGGGAGACATCGGTAATCACGTCATAGCCAAACGAAAATACCATCGGAGCGCCACCACCAGAGCTAGGCACTGTGACGGATTGCTGTCTAATCGAGTTCATTGCCCGTTGCGCCCTCTGGGCGCTTCTTATCGCAGCACTGTTCTTGTCGATACGAAGCATATCGACCATATTTTTCATTCCGCGCTGCATCCGCACGCGCACCACATAGTTTGCAAACTCTTCGCGGTTCCTGGCTTCCCAAATCGCGGCGTCGGAACCATTCGACATGTTCAAAGCGCTCGACGTGATTCCCATCGGGCGGACGGGATTCCAGCCGACAGCTACTGTGTTGTCATAGTGATTCTGAATTTCTTTATCTGCGGATTGAAAAACTTGATCGTAAATCGGGGTCTTGCTCTCAGGCTTGCGTTGCAGCCATTCGACAATGCGTTGGTCTTCGGGAGGCAGGGCATTGGTGTGGCGTTGCGACTCCGCACAAAGCGAAGAGCAGAAGAGGGCGACAAGGAAATGCGCCCGTAGTCCTCTGAGAGACAAACCCCAGATAGACCTATGATTGAAGTGCCCGTTCATCGCGTCCCACGACAGGCCTCCATCCCCTTAGCCCCATCGCAGAGTGAGCAAGATTAGGGCCAGTCGGTTTTGGCGGTGAGTGAACGGATTTTCTTAAGAATTAAAGGAGTTCGCCTGCATTCTGGTAGTCAGCACGACGAAAATTGTCACCTTATCCCAGGTCACGACTCCCGAGCTGCGGGGTCTACTGAGTGCGAGAGGCACTTAGGAGATCAGTGGGTGGGAGGTTTGCGGTGAGCTTCACCTTTTTAGGATCGGATTTTTTCGGTGCGCCGGCTTTTTGAATCCGACCATCAGTACCTGCCGCCATTTGGTAACGGTAAGTAGCGTACTCAAAGATATTTACTTTGCTCTCTTTGCCAGCAGCCTTTTCTAACGACACCATCTGGGCAGCTCCTTCGCCGCCTCCAAAGCCACCCATCTGGGGAGCTTCGGGATTCAATTGCGCCATCAACGCATCGAGCATGCCTGAGCTTTTTGGAGCGTCGCTATCGCCCCCAGCACCTTCGCCCCCAGCGCTATTGATTTCCCGGATACCGCGTTCGATATCTGCAATTTCAGAAGCAATGGCTTCGCTACTCGCTGTTTTGTCGTTCTTAGCGGTGGTTGTTCCAGCGCTGCTGCCGGCACTTCCCATCAACGCTTGTCCGCCCGCGGTTCCCGCGGCGGCTTTAGCACTGTCGTCGAAAACAACCGGTCCACTTTGAATAGGATTCAAAGCTGACTTAGGAACATCGAGGGGTACTTCTACTCCGGACTTCTGTTCTTCGGTCTTGGTAGAATTTCCCGCAACGGCTTTGCTTTCTTCGGATGGTTTTTCGGTCGTCGCGGCAGCCGTCTCTTCGGAGCTGCCGCTGCCTGAGGACTTCGACGTCGTTTCAATTGTTGGAATGGCGAGAGTGGATTCGTTGCTATTACCACCGGATAAGCTCACGCTTCCGGCTGTGAAAGTCGCTGCTTTCGGAATGTCAGAGCCAGAAAGGCTCTTGGCGTTTTCTTCATTTTTCTCAGCGCTCTGCTGGGATTGACTGGCTTGCGCACATTGCATGCCGGCAGCCATTTGTTTCCAGTACTGCGCTTCGGGATCTTGTTCCGCTGCCGCTTGCGCTTGCATCTGCATGCAGTTCACTTGCTGCATGGCTGCGCCGGCTTTTGCCGCTGCTGCCGCTGCCGTCGATTTCTTCGCTAAATCGCCAGAAGCGGGCATGGTTGCGGGAGTGAAACTGCCTTCGCTGACTTGGATAGTTGTTCCTGAGGAATTCACTCCGGAACCGGAATTACTGCCAGACGAACCTCCAGAGCTAGTATTGGAAGAGCTGCTAGGGCTTGAGCCGGTGGAGCTTTCGGCAATTGCGTCCGCCATCGGAAAAAAGCAGAAGGTCGCTA